>VBDL01000517.1 GCA_005884255.1 Betaproteobacteria bacterium
GATTCGTGGGCGACCGGCGACGCGATGACCGTGATTGAGAGGGGCCCTGAGCCACGAACGTCCGCAGTTGGCGCGCAACTTGCGCGCGGCCCGGGCGTGTCTGACCGGCCATGAGGAGACGCTCTTGATCGACCGCTGCCGGGTGCGGTGGTGCGGCTGGTCGCCGCTCATCACGCCCCGCGCTCAAGGCCGCGCGAGCGACACCGCTGCCCGATGCTCGGCCTCGCGCGCGGCGTCCCAGTCGCCGGTGCAGTAGACCGACAACGCGCAGATCGCTTCGCCGCGCAGATCGGCGCGCGCCATCTCGCGGCTGTACCAGTCGCGCCCGTCCCGCTGCCAGCGTTCCTCGAACTCGATCACGAAGCCCTCGGCCGTGGGATCGAGGCGAAAGCGCGGCACGCTGCCGGGCGCTGGATGACCCGCGCGGCGCAGGGCGATGACGGCGTCGCGCCCTTGCGCCTGCAGCCGCCAGCGCGGCGGCGTGAAGTCGCAGAACACGTCGTCAGTGAAGAGGCCGTCGGGCGCGATGCCTGTTTCGATGAACTGCACGAAACGATCGGCGACGCGTCGGGCGAGATCGGCGTTCATGGCGCTTCAGCCTTGCGCCGCGCCGCGGCTGCCGCCGCCGTAGAGCGGCTCATTGACGTCGCGCCAGGCGAGCATCGCGCCGACGCGGCGGTCGGCCGGCGACTCGAACCCGCAATGGCCCTCGAAACCCGCGGGATTGCGAAAGGTGCCAAGCATCATGTCCCAGATCGGCAGGTCGCCGTAGTTGTATGCATGCACGCCCAGCCGGTGGTGCTCGCAATGCGCCTCGGGCCGCTGAATGACATAGCCCAGCCAGCGCGGCGTGCGGATGTTCCAGTGCTGGAACATGCCATAGAAGGCCGCGACGTAGCCGGTGAGCGCGGCGGCGAGCGGATCGAGCCCGAGCACGACGACCGTGACGAAGAGCTGCAGCAGTGCCTGCACCACCATCTCGACGGGATGGAAGAACATCGAGCCTGAGATGTCAATGCGCTGCGGGCTGTGGTGCAACTGGTGCACGCCTCGCCAGAGGAAGGGCACGTTGTGGAACGTGCGATGAAAGACATAGCCCAGGGCCGAGAGCACGACATAGCCGACCACCACGCCGCCCGCGACGCCGAGGTCGGTGCCGCCCAGCCAGCGGTGCGCGGCCAGCCATTGCGGATCGATGAGTAGCGGCACGACGGTCGAGACGGTGCCGATCAACAGCAGGAAGCCGATGCCGACCCACGTCCAGCCGCGCCGCGGTGGAAAGGCGCGCGCTGGGCGCCACTTCTCGATGGCGAGCATCACGAGGTAAGTGACCGGGATCAGCAGTCCGACGATGTCCACAGGGCTCATGGCGGTTCTCCAGCACGACGGCGCCACGTCGGCGCCAGCGGTGGTCGTTCGACGGGCATGGACCTTACAACGTAAGATTCGAGTACTACTATAGCCTTACATCGTAAGACCGCAAGATGGCGACATCCCGAAAACAAGGGGCTGCGCGGCAAAAGCATCTCGCGCTCTCACGCGACCGCATCGTCGAGGCCGCGCTGGCGCTCATCGCCGACGAGGGCCTGTCGGCCTTCAGCACGCGCAAACTCGGCGAGCGCCTCGGGTGCGAGGCGATGAGCATCTATCACCACTTCCCGAGCAAGCAGCGCCTGCTGGACGCGCTCGTCGAGCACGCCATCGGCACGGTCGACGTGCCCGAGCCCGGCCCCGATGCGCTGACGCGCGTGCGGCGCTCGCTGTACTCTTACCGTGCAATGGCGCGACGCTTTCCGGCGCTATTTCCGCTCGTCGCGGTGCACCGCCTCAACACGCCCGCTGGCGTGCGCTTCATCGAGTCGATCCTGCGCCTGATCCGCTCGCTGGAGCCCGACCCCGAGCTCGCCGCGCGCCAGTTCCGCGTCGTTGGCTACTACCTCATCGGCGCCGGCCTCGAAGAGACGGCGGGCTACGCGCGCGGACCGTCTGCGGCCGAGCCGGTGAGCGACGAGTTCGTCGCGCGCGAATGTCCATGCCTCATCGAAGCGGCGCCGTACTTCCAGCAGCACCACTGGGACGCCACCTTCGACCTCGGCATCGAGCTGCTCATCGCTGGCATGGTGCAGTCCGGTGAGCAGCGCGGGCTGGGTCGGCCGGTGTAGGCGGACGCGCGAACGCCGATCGTGAGGTGGCCGGAACGTTTGCCTCTCAGCAATACGATCGATTCAGGTGCCATGAACTCGTCGGCATCGAGCGTCATGGTCTTGTGGCGCGTGCGGCCTTGGCCCGGTATTCCTTCCAGCGGAAGGTGATGCCATGCTCGTGCATCGAGATCAGCCGGCTGTTGGAGATGGCCACCGGCGCACGTCGATCAGCTGATGAGTCAGCGTGGACGCAAGCCGTCATCAGACTTGAGGCGCCGCCGGCAGCCGCCGTTCGTGGCTGGTGATGCGCGGCCATCTGTCCCAGCGCCACCATGCGCTGCAGGTTGTGCGCCAGCGCTTGCCACACAACAGCACCGCGCGGGCCTTGAACATGCCGCACACATGTTGAAGCGCCACAGTCGGCGCCTACGCAACTGCGCGCACT
>VBDL01000518.1 GCA_005884255.1 Betaproteobacteria bacterium
TGGCGACGGGCAGCTTCCTGGCATGTCATCTCCTCGATCTCGGAAGTTGTGACCGGGGACCTATCCTCAGCGCGATCTCGATCGTCGGCGCGACGCCGTAGTGCTGCGTCCGCGGGCATGGCGTTGGCCGACGGCGCGATCCAGGGGATGGCCGCGGTTGGCCTCGTCGGCGCACAGGCGCCGCAGCTGTACAGAAGCTGCGGCGGGCAGATGGCGCCTCAGCAACGAACTTCGCCCACACAACGACCTGTCGAACGCTGCACCGTTTACGGCGACGGCGGGTCCATCAAGATCAGCGGCAGGGATTTTGTCTACACCCTTTCAGCTGCTCTCGCGCACCACGAGCTCGTAGCCCAAGTCGACGCCCGGCCGCGCGACCGGTTCGCCGCGCATCAGCGAGAGCAGCATGCCGGCCGCTGCGCTGCCGATCTCGGCGCGCGGGGTGCGCACGGTTGTGAGCGCCGGCAGCATCTGGTCGCTGCCGGTGAGGTCGTTGAAGCCGGCCACGGCCACGCGCTTGGGCACCGGCACGCGCAGGCGCAGGGCCGCCATCAGCGCGCCCTGCGCGAGGTCGTCGTTGCAGAAGAAGATCGCGTCGACCGCGGGCTTCATCGCGATGATCTGCTCGAACATGCGGCCGCCCAGGGCGAGCGACGAGGGCGCCGGGTTGAGCCATTCGAGCTTGGGGTCGTACAGCCCCGCCTGGCCGAGCTCGCGGCGCCAGCCGTCGAGGCGCTGCAGCACGCGTGGGTCGAGCTGCGCGCCGGCGAAGGCGATGCGGCGGCGGCCGCGCTCGAGCAGGTGGCGCGTCATCGCCGCGCCCGCCTCGGTCTGCGAGAAGCCGACGCTGTACACGCCCGGCACCTGCGAAGTCTCCATCACGTGCACGCAGGGCACGCCGCTTTGCGTGATGAGCTGGCGGGTCGCGGCGCCGCGGTCGAGCCCGGTCACGAGCATGCCGGCCGGGCGGTGCTGTAGCTGTTCGCGCAGCAGCTGCTCCTCTTCGCTCGCGTCGTAGTGCGTCACGCCGATCAGCGTCTGGTAGCCGGCAGGCCGCAAGGTGCGCTGCACGGCCTCGAGCAGGTCGACGAAGAGCGCGTTCGAGAGCATCGGGATCAGCACGGCCACGTGGCTGCTGTGGCGCGAGGCGAGCGCGCGTGCCGCGGGGTCGGGCACATAGCCCAGGCGCTGCACCGCCGCCTGCACGCGCGCCACGAGCTCCGGGTCGACGGCGCGTTCGCCGCGCAGCGCGCGCGACACCGTGATCGGGCTCACGCCCGCGGCCTGGGCCACGTCGTTCAGGGTGACGCGCCCGGTGGCGCGAGATCGGTGCGGGGGTGCGCTCATTTTTCTCAGGGTATCCACGTATTCGGCAAGACGTCTCAGCGGATAGGATAGCGCTATCCAAAGGCGGGCGGCAAGCCTTCCCATCGTAACCAGCCTTCAGCCGGTGTCGAGGGGACTTCAGCATGCGGCCACCGCCTTTTTCTTCGATCGTTTCGGACAGCGCTATCCAAAGATGAGTTCGGCAATGGGTTCGGTGGTCGTCATGGGTGTGGCCGGGTGCGGCAAGTCCAGCCTCGGCGGCGCGCTCGCGCAGGCCAGCGGCCTGCCGCTGATCGAGGGCGATGACTTTCACGGCCCGGCCAGCCGCGACAAGATGAACCGCGGCATCGCGCTCACCGACGCCGACCGCGACGGCTGGCTCGCCACGCTCGGCGACGCGCTGCGCCGCCACCCGCACGGCGCGGTGCTCACCTGCTCCGCACTGAAGCGCGCCTACCGCGATCGACTGCGCACGGCCAGCCCCGGCCTGCGCTTCCTGTTCCTCGACATCGATCGCGCACAGGCGCTGCAGCGCGTGGCGGCGCGCGCCGGCTCGCACTTCTTTTCCGCGAGCCTGGTCGACAGCCAGTTCGCGACGCTCGAGTCGCCGCTCGGCGAGGCGGGCGTGCTGCGATTGGATGCGCTCGAACCGATCGATCACCTGTGCGCCAGCGCGATGGCCTGGCTGCACGCGAAGGAGACGTCATGAAGTTCCTCGGCTGCGCCCAGCCACGATGGATCCCGGCGTTCGCCGGGATGACGACGGGGGAGGTGGCCGCATGAACGGCGAAGCTTCCGTCGGGCGTTTCCAGCGCGCGGCCAATCTGGCGATGGCCATCTGCCTCGGCGTGATGGCCGTGGCGGTCTTCATCAACGTGGTGCTGCGCTACGGCTTCGGCAGCGGCGTGGCCGCGAGCGAGGAGCTGTCGCGGCTGCTGTTCGTGTGGATGGTCTTCCTCGGCGCGACCGCGGCCTACCCCGCCGGCGAGCACATGGCCTTCACCAGCCTGGTCGGCCTGCTGCAGAAGCGCCCACGCGCCTTCGCGCTGATGACGCTGCTGATCCGCCTGCTGGTGCTGCTGGCCTGCGTGATGGTGGCGTGGGGCGCGTGGCAGCAGGTGATCGTGGGCATGGGCAGCCGCTCGGTGGTGCTGGCCTATCCGGCCGCGCTGCTGCCGCTGCCGGCCTTCCTGAGCGCCGTCGCGATCGGCGTGATGGTGATCGTCGAATTGATCAAGAACGAGCCGCTGGACCTGGGCCACGGGGCGGAAGTGGAGTGATGAGCATGAGTCCCGAGGGGTTGGCGTTCGTTGTTTTCTCAGCCGGCATGCTGGTGCTCATGGGCATCGGCA
>VBDL01000045.1 GCA_005884255.1 Betaproteobacteria bacterium
CGCAGCCAGCAGCGCGGCGCCGCCCCAGGCCGCCGGAGCGGGCAAGGGCGTCAGCAGGCGCGCGCCGATGTACAGATGCAACAGCGCCAGGACGGCGATGGCGACCACCGGAAACGACGCGCGCGAGGCCATGCGGGGAGGCGCAGTCAGCCGGTGCCCTGCGCAGCGACGCGCAGCTGCTCCACGGTGAAGCCTTCCTTCAGCAGCGCGTCGCGCAACCATTGCGGATGCGCTCCACAGCCATCCCAGGTTTCGCCGGACTGCGGATGGCGGTACTTGACGGCCGCCGGCGCGGCCGCAGGGGGCGTCGGGAGAGGCGGTCCGTCGCCTTCGAGTTCCTCGGGCGTGATCGCCCAGAACTCCATCAGCATGCGGATGCGATGGATGATGGCCGCTTTCTCGCGCGGCGAGAGCGGCTCCGGCGCAGCCGCGGGGGCTGCAACACCGGGAGCCGCATCGTCACTCACGGAGATGGAGTACCCGCTTCGACTTCCTTGCAGCTCGGCGCGCAGACGAACTGCGTCTTGCCCAGCAGCTTGCGCGACTTCAGCGACGCGCGGGCGCGGTGCTTGCCGCACAGGAAGCACGACATGGTGGCGGCGCTGAACACGCCGGCGGAGGAGAAGGGAGAGCCGCTCGCCTTGCTGCGATAGCGCAGGCCGTCGGCTTCGATGGTGGTCTTGACTTCGTCTTTGGCCATATCGGAACGCAATCTGCCGGGGTCACCGGATCATGCGCATAGGTGGGAACATCTCGAGGGAACTCAAGTCAGCGCCGCGCCCTGCCTTCAGGCGAATGGAAAGGGCCTGCCCCCCTCGGAGAACAGGCCCTACTCTTTTTTTGGTGGGAGACGAGGAGGATCGAACTCCCGACCTTCGCATTGCGAACGCGACGCTCTCCCAGCTGAGCTACGTCCCCACGGCAGTCCGGCATTATAACGTGATCACCAACAACCACCGGAAGGAGACCCCGCATGGCCCGCCACGACCCCGCCTGGCTCGACGCCCAGTACAACAACCGCGCACGCATCGCCGACGATGCGCAGTGCTTCGAGCGCTGGAGCGCGGCCTCGGCGCTGGTGCGCGAACGCACCTCGCGGCGGCTGGACCTGCGCTACGGCGACGGCCCGAACGAGGTGCTCGATGTCTTTCCTGCCGCGCGCGCTGACGCACCGGTGCTGGTGTTCATCCACGGTGGCTACTGGCGGTCGTTCGACAAGGCCGACCAGTCGTTCATCGCCGCCTCCTTCGTCGCCGATGGCGCGATGGTGGTGATCCCGAATTACGCGCTGTGCCCCGCGGTGACGGTCGAGGCGATCGCGCTGCAGATGACGCGCGCGCTCGCCTGGACCTGGCGCAACGCGGCGCTGTATGGCGGCGACCCGCGGCGCATCGTGGTGGCCGGGCACTCCGCCGGCGGCCATCTGGCAGCCATGTTGCTCAGCTGCGACTGGAAGGCGGTGGCGCGCGACCTGCCGGCGCAACTCGTGCCCAGGGCGCTGGCGCTGTCGGGCCTGTTCGAGCTCGAGACCTTGCGCCACACGCCGTACCTGCAGACCGATCTGCGCCTGACGCCGGCCTCAGCGAAGAAACTGAGCCCGGCATGGTTTCCGAAACCACGCGGCACGCTGTATGCGGTCGTCGGCGCCGACGAAAGCGAGGAGTACCTGCGCCACAACGTGCTGATCCGCGAGGCTTGGGGTCCGAAGACGGTGCCGGTGTGCGAGACGCTCCCCGGCCACCATCACCTGAGCATCCTCACCGACTTCGCCGACCCGCAGGGCCGCACGCACCAGCTCGCGCTGCAGCTGCTCGGATAGGGCGCGCCTATGCGCCGCATAGGCGCATTGCATTTGCGGTCGATGCGGCGCTGCGCTACCGTAGCTGCGCGCTGCAGCACGCAGTGACCACCGCACAGGAGAGCGACATGGGCTTGAAAGGATCCAAGACCGAGCAGAACCTGAAGGACGCCTTCGCGGGCGAATCGCAGGCCAACCGCCGGTACCTGTATTTCGCGACCAAGGCCGACATCGAAGGCCAGAACGACGTGGCAGCGCTGTTCCGCTCCACCGCCGAGGGCGAGACCGGGCACGCGCACGGCCACCTCGAGTTCCTCGAGGCGGTGGGCGACCCGGCCACCGGCCTGCCGATCGGCGCAACGCGCGACAACCTGAAGGCCGCCGTGGCCGGCGAAACGCACGAGTACACCGACATGTACCCGGGCATGGCGCGCACGGCTCGCGAAGAAGGCTTCGACGAGATCGCCGACTGGTTCGAGACGCTGGCCAAGGCCGAGCGTTCTCACGCCAATCGCTACACGAAGGCGCTGGACCAGTTGGTCGACTGACACAAGGGGCCTCGTGCCCCTTGTTCTTCAGATGCGATCGACTGGCAGTCGGCCGAGTACTACGACGAAGGCAAGTGCCTGCAGGAGCTCGAGCGCATCTTCGACATCTGCCACGGCTGCCGCCGTTGCGTGAGCCTGTGCAACACATTCCCCACGCTGTTCGATCTGGTGGACGCCACCGATGACGGCGAGGTGCACGGCGTCAAGAAGGAGGCCTACTGGAGCGTGGTCGACCAGTGTTATCTGTGCGACCTGTGCTACATGACCAAGTGCCCCTACGTGCCGCCGCACTCGTGGAACGTCGACTTCCCGCACACGATGCTGCGCGCCAAGGCCATCAAGTTCAAGCAGGGGCACGTGAAGGGCGGCGAGAAGTTCCTCGCGTCGACCGACAAGCACGGCCAGTTCGCCGGCATCCCGGTGGTCGTGCAGATGGCCAATGCGCTGAACAAGACGAAGCCGATGCGCAAAGCGCTGGACAAGACGCTCGGCGTGCACCCCGATGCCTGGTTGCCCGATCTCGCCACGAAGCGCTTCCGCTGGAGCGCGAAGAAGCAGGGCCACGCCACGGTGGTGACGAACGGCGAGCGCACGCCGGGCAAGGTGGCGATCTTCTCCACCTGCTACGTCAACTACAACGAGCCGGGCATCGGGCATGACCTGCTGAAAGTGCTCGAGCACAACGACATCCCCTACGTCATCGTCGACAAGGAAAGCTGCTGCGGCATGCCCAAGCTGGAGCTGGGCGATCTCGATGCGGTGGCGAAGGCAAAAGAGGCCAACGTCCCGCAGCTCGCGAAGTATGCGCACGACGGCTACGCCATCGTCTCCGCGATTCCCAGCTGCACCCTGATGTTCAAGCAGGAGCTCCCCCTGATGTTTCCGGGTGATGCCGACGTCAAGCGCGTGCAGGAGGCGATGTTCGACCCCTTCGAGTACCTCGTCGCGCGCCACAAGGACGGCCTGCTGAAGACCGACTTCAACACCGCGCTGGGCAAGGTCAGCTATCACATCCCCTGCCACGGCCGCGTGCAGAACATCGGCCGCAAGACCGAGGAGATGTTCAAGCTCATCGGCCAAAGCGTCGAGGTCAAGCTCAACACGGTCGAGCGCTGCTCGGGCCACGCCGGCACCTATGGCGTGAAGACCGCGACGCACCCGGTGGCGATGAAGATCGGCAAGCCGGTGTTCAAGGCCATGGCCAAGGACGAGCCCGACGTGATCAGCAGCGACTGCGCGCTCGCTGGCCACCACATCGCACAAGGCATGAGCCAGGCGGGCACGCCGGCCAAGGCGCTGCAGCATCCCTTGAGCCTGATGCGCCGGGCATACGGATTGGAGTGAACACGATGGCGACCATCACCCCCGACAGCCTGATGACGCTGGAGGCCTACGCCAAGTATCGCAAGCAGCACAAGCCGGAGGTCGTGGCGCATCGGCGGTTGCGCAGCGTGGCGCTGGGCGAGCACATCAACGTGCAGTTCGAGGACGAGCGCACGGTGCGTTATCAGATCCAGGAGATGCTGCGCATCGAGAAGATCTTCGAGGAAGAGGGCATCCAGGCCGAGATCGATGTCTATGGGCCGCTGGTGCCCGACGGCTCGAACTGGAAGGCAACGCTGCTGCTGGAATATCCCGACGTACATGAGCGGAGGCGCGAGCTGGCGCGGCTGATCGGCGTCGAGGACCGCATGTTCGTCGAGGTCGAAGGCCATGCGCGCATCTACGCAATCGCCGACGAGGACCTGGAGCGCGAGAACGACGAGAAGACCTCATCGGTGCACTTCCTGCGCTTCGAATTCCCGCCCGGCGCGCGCGAGGCGGTGCGCGCAGGGGCCGGCGTCAAGCTCGGTTGTGATCACCCGAACTATCCGGCCCACGTAAGCATTGCCGCGGAGACGCTGGCGAGCCTCGCCGGCGACTTGCGCTAGCGCACTTTCAGCGGCCGCTCAAGCCGAAGGCCTGGCTCCACGAGAGTTCGAGCAGCGGGCTGCTCAGGCCGCCGCTGCCGCGCAGCGAACGCACGCCACCGACGCCCACGCGCAGCTGGCCTGGGCCGACGGGCCGGCCGGCCCAGGCGAGTGTCTGCGCGATCGCGCCGCCGCGCGTGTCCACGCCGCCGCCGCCCGCCGCCCCGGCCAGCAGCTCGGCGCCGAATTGCCAGCGCTGCGCCGAGGGCGTGGTCGACACGCCGGCGCCCACCAGGCCGATCGAATACGCCCCTGCGCCACCGGCGTAAGCGCTGTGCGCCTGCGCGCTCAAGTAGGCGTGCTCGGAGATCTGCCGGTTCAGCTTGATACCCAACGTGTCGAGCGACCCGCGGCTGCCGTCCTTGCGTTGCGCGTGCAGCACATGCTGCACGGCGCCCACCCACTCGAAGCGGGTGATCTCGCGGCTCGCACCGGGCGCGGCATCGAGGTCCGTGGCGAGCCACCACTGCGTGCTGCTCGCGTCGGGCTGGCCGTGCCGGCCGCGCACTGTGCCGAGCTCCAAGCCGGTCTGCCATCCATCGGTCAAGCGCCATGCCAGTGTTGCGCTCGCCTTGCCGATGAGGCCGCCGCCGCTGGGTACGCCACCGCCGCCACCGAGGCCGACGGCGCCTCGCACGCCGGCACGCAAGGTCGGGAGCAGCGGATAGTCCCACCCGGCGCTGGCCAGCAACTCCATATAGCCCGCCGCGCCGCCGCGCGCGGCGGCCGCGGCCTCCATGCCCCAATGCCAATTGCCGCTCGCATCGTGCCGCTCGACGCGCGTGCCGACGAGGCCGATGCGCCGCCCGCCATCCTGGCGCAGCCGGTATTCGCCGACGGTGGCCAGCCATTGATCGAAACCGAGTCCCGAACGCTCGGGCTCGTTGCTGCGCTGCCCGGCGAATGCGGCGTCGGTGTAGCGGTAGTGGCCGTCCCACGCAAGCAGCAAGCCGAGCTGCGAGCTGCGGATGTCTCCGCTCGGGAAGTGCACGGCCGAGGCGCTGAGGCCGGCCTGAAAGCCACCGAAGTCGCGCAGCAGTGTCACGGCCGGCCTCAGCATCAGCCCGCCGCCGACCGGTGCATTGCCCCCGCCGCCGCCCCCGACATACATGCCGGTGATCAACTGCATGCGGTCTGCCACGTACCAGCGGCGCTGCAGCTCCAGTCCGCCGACGAACAACCCGCCGCGCTCGCCGGTCGCCGCACCGTAGACCGCCGGGCCAGCCCACCAGGCGTCGTCGATCTCGAACAGCAGGCTGCCACCGACCAGGCCCAGCGCCTCGCCGCCGGGCAGGCGCACGCGCTCGATGCCCAGCGTGGCCGACATCGGCAGACTCCGTTCCGGGGTTGCGGGCGTCGATGACGATGCGGCAGCGAGCAGGGCAAAAAGAAGCGGGCGCATGCGAGGTGGGATGGCCAAAGTGCCGCATTCCACCACAAGCGCCGCAGGGCCAGCGCTTCAGTTGGCAACCGCCGCCGCGCGCCGGCGCATGAACCACCAGCTCTCGCCGCTGTACACGAGCAGCGCCAGCCAGATCAACGCGAAGCCGGCGAAGCGTGACTGGTCGAAGGGTTCGTGGTACAGCCACACGCCGAGCGCGAACTGCAGCGTCGGGCCGATGTACTGCAGCACGCCCAGCGTGGCGAGCGTGATGCGCCGCGCGCCGGCGGCGAAGAGCAGCAGCGGCACGGCCGTCAGCGGGCCGGCGAGCAACAGCCACGCGATGGTGCCTGTGTCGCCTTGCGCAAGGGCACTGTGGTCTTGCCACGTCCACACGGCCAGGAGCGGCACCGCCAGCGGCGCGAGCAGCAGGGTCTCCAGCGCGAGGCCTTCGAGCGCGCCCAGCGACGCCGTCTTGCGCATCAGCCCGTAGAGGCCGAAGCTGCCGGCCAGCACCAGCGCGATCCACGGCAGCTGGCGCGCCTGCACGGTGAGCCACAGCACGCCGAGCGCCGCGATGGCCACTGCCAGCCACTGCACTCGCCGCGGCCGCTCGTGCAGCACCAGATAGCCGAGCAGCACATAGACCAGCGGGTTGATGAAGTAGCCCAGGCTCGCATCGATGACGCGGCCGTTGTTCACCGCCCACACGTACATCAGCCAGTTGCCCGACAGCAGCAGCGCGCTCAGTGCAAAGCCCGCCAGCCGCCGCGGCTCGCGCGCAGCATCGCGCAGCCAGGCAAAGCGGCGCAGCACGGTGAGCAGCGCCAGCAGGAACACCAGCGACCACACCGAGCGATGCAGCACGATCTCCAGCGGCGGCACGCCGGCCACCTGCTTGAAGTACAGCGGGAACAGCCCCCACAGGACGTAGGAGAGGGCGGCGTAGGCGATTCCTGGATGCATGCGTGAGGCTTCGAGGGTGGGCGGCGATTGTCGCAACCAACGTTTGCCCGCGTGCGCCACGGGGCACTGGCGCCGTCGCCTCGTGCGCGGCATCATGCGCCGATGGCCCGCATCGCGTTCACGCCGCAGCTGCGCCGCTTCACCGAGACGCCGGAGATCGACACGCCGGCGACCACCCTGCGCGCGGCGCTGGAGGCTGCCTTCGACGCCAACCCGCGGTTGCGCGGCTACGTGCTCGACGACCAGGGCCATCTGCGCGCCAACGTCGTGGTCTTCATCGACGGCCGGCGCAGCCGCGACCGCGTGGCGCTCGACGACCCGTTGCGCGCCGACAGCCGCGTACATGTCTTGCAAGCCCTTTCCGGAGGATGACCGTGATGACCGACCGCGCCTGGATCGCCACCCGCAAGGGCTTGTTCGAGTTGCGCCGCGAGCGCGAGGCCTGGCGCATCGCGCGCAGCAGCTTCCTCGGCGAGCCGGTCAGCATGGTGCTGCCGCCGCCGCGTGCCGCGGATGGCGATGGCCGCATGCTCGCCGCGCTGAACCTCGGGCACTTCGGCGTGAAGGTGCACGCGTCGGACGATGAAGGCGAGAGCTGGCGCGAAGTCGCCACGCCGGCCTACCCGCCGCAGCCCGAAGGCGCGCCCGGACCGGAATGGAAGCTGGTGCAGGTCTGGTCGCTCGAAGCGGCCGGCGACACGCTGTGGGCCGGCACGCTGCCCGGTGGCCTGTTCCGCTCCGAAGACTTCGGCGCGTCGTGGCAACTGGTGCGCTCGCTGTGGGACCAGCCGAGCCGTACCGAGTGGTTCGGGGGCGGCTACGACGTACCCGGCATTCACTCGATCTGTCCACATCCCGATCACGCCGAGGAGACGCTGCTCGGCATCAGCTGCGGCGGCGTGTGGGTCAGCCGCGATGCGGTCGAGAGCTGGTCGCTGCAGGCCAAGGGCATGCGCGCGGCGTACATGCCGCCGGAACAGGCGGACAACCCCAACATCCAGGACCCGCACCGCATCGTGCGCTGCGCCGCGCAGCCCGAGCGCCTGTGGTGCCAGCATCACAACGGCATCTGGCGCTCGGACGACAACGCCACGTCGTGGCAGGAGGTGCAAGCGCCGCAGTCGAGCTTCGGCTTCGCGGTGGCCGTGCACCCGAACGACGGCGACATCGCGTGGTTCGTGCCCGCGGTGGCCGACCAGCAGCGCGTGCCGGTGGGCGGCGCGCTGGCCGTCAACCACACGCGCGACGGCGGCAAGAGCTTTCAGACGCTGCGCGACGGCTTGCCGCAGCTCGACTGCTACGACCTCGTCTATCGCCATGGGCTCGCGGTCGCGCCCGATGGCGAGCACCTGTTGATGGGCAGCACCACCGGCGGCCTGTGGACCAGCGCCGATGGCGGCGAGCATTGGCAGACGGTGTCGCAGAACCTGCCGCCGATCTACGCGGTGCGCTTCGGCTGAGCGCCGGCTGTGGCAGTGGGACCGCTGGAGCAGCGACCGTTCTAGCGCACGTCGCCATCGACGTAGTACCAGCGCCCGCCCTCGCGCACGAAGCGGCTGGTCTCATGCAAGCGGTGCGCGCGACCCGCGAGCTTGCTGCGGGCGACGAATTCGACCTCGGCATGCGCGTCGTCGATCAGGCGATGGCGTTTCACTTCCAGCCCCAGCCAACGCAGGCCGGGCTCGTTGGCGTCGAGCACGTCCGGTCGCGTGCTCGAGTGCCAGGTGTCGAGCAGGTAGCCGCCCAAGCCCCGCACGAAGGCGCTATAGCGCGAGCGCATCAGCGCCTCGGCGCTCGGCGCCTGCAGGTGCTCGGGGCCGGCGTGCCAACGGCCGCAGCACGCGGCGTAGTCCAGGGCGCTTCCGCAGGGGCACGGCGTCATGGGCGATCTCCAAAGGTGTTGGCGGCGGCGACATGCGCCGCCGCCAGCCCGGCGCTCACGAGCGCGAGTGCCAGCCACAGGCGCGATGGCACGGCCTCGCCGAGCCACAGCGCGCCCAGCGCGATCGATGTGAGCGGGCTCACCGCGACGAACAGCGTGACGCGCGATGCCGGCGCATGGCGCAGTGCCCACAGCCACAGAAAGTAGCCGATGCCGCTGGACAGGCCGATGAAGGCAAGCGCGGCCCATCCACCGGGCGTGACGAGCACCGCGCGTGCCGGCAAGTCCTCGAACAGTGAGCACACGGCGAGGAACAGCAGCGCGCCGCCCATCGCCCACAGGCTCACGGGCAGGGCCGGATAGCGCCGCAGGTAAGGGCGGTACAGCACGCTGCACAGCGCGCCGGTGAGAGCGCTGCCCAGCACCGCGAGCTGCCCGCCAGCGGCGCCGCCGGCCAGCACATCAGGGCCAAGCGCGATCGCCACGCCGGCCAGGCTCAGGGCCACGCCCAACAGCTTGGCCGCATTGAGGCGTTCATGCCCGAAGGCGCGCGCGACGAGCAGCGTGAGCAGCGGGAAGCTGGCGAAGATCAGCGCCGCGGGTGCGGCCGGCACGCTTTGCAAGCCGAGGTTCAGCAGCGCGATCAAGAGGCCGAACTGGCCGACGCCGAGCAGCATCACCGCGGCGAGATCGCGCGCGGCGATGCGGGTGCGCGCCGCATCGAGCGCGATGAAGGGCAGCAGCGACAGCAGCGCGATGGCGTAGCGCACGCAGGCAATCGATGCCGGCCCCAGTTGGCCGACGACGAAGCGCGTGGCGACGATGGCCGCGCCCACCTGCACACCGACCGCGGCCGCCGCCAGCAGCGCCAGCGTGCTGCGCCTTAACGCCGTCACAGCTTCAGCTCCCAGGTCTCGCCGACGAGATCCTGGCCGAAGCTGTGATGCGGCTCACTCGCCACGAGCGTGTAGCCCGCCTTCTGATAGATGCCGCGCGCGGCGTGCAACAGGCTATTGGTCCACAGTCTGATGCGGCGGTAGCCGGCATCGCGCGCAAAGCGCTCGCACTCATGCACGAGCCGCGCGCCCAGGCCGTGGCCGCGTGCCCAGGGCTCGACGAGCAGCATCCGCAGCTGCGCGACGCCGCGCTCGGGCTTGCCGCTGGCCTCGTTGCGTGCCTGCACGAGGAACACGCAACCGGCGTTGCGGCCGTCGAGCTCGGCGATCCAGCCCGCTTCGCGCTGCGCATCGAACTGCTCGATGAAGCGTGCCGCGATGTGCGCCACCAGCGCCTCGAAACGTGCGTCCCAGCCGTATTCCTCGGCATAGAGCGCGCCGTGGCGCGCAATGACCCAGCCGATGTCGCCGGCGCGCGGCGCGCGCAGCACGGGAGCGGCGTGTACCGGCCTGGCGCCGCCGAGCAGGTCCTCGATGCGCGTCATCGCCGTGAGCAGTTCATGCTGCTGGGCGTCGGTGAGCCGAGCGAGCAGGGCGCCGACCTCGTCGCGCGAGCGCTCGTCCAGCGGGGCGAAGGCGCGGCGCCCGGCAGCGCTCAGGCGCAGCAGGCTTTGCCGCGCGTCGTCGCTGGAACGCGTGGCGCGCACCAGGCCTTGGTCTTTCAAGCCGGCCAGTAGCCGGCTGAGGTAGCCGGCGTCGAGGTCGAGCTCGCGTGCCAGCGTGGACGCGGTCACGCCGTCGTGGTGGGCCAGCTCCCACAGCAGGCGCGACTGCGGCAGTGTGAAGTCGCTGTGCAGCAGCCGCTCGTGCAGCACGCCAATGCGCCGCGTGTAGAAGCGATTGAAGGCACGCATCGCGGCGACGTGCCCGGAGTCGGTGGCGCTCATGGCCGATATGGTTGCCAAAAGCAAGTTTCTTGGCAAGAGGCATGAGGCGCGGTAGAGTGGCTGCAGTCTCAATTCCCCTGCGACCTCATCATGGCCGTCCGCGAAATCCTCAAGATGGGCGACCCGCGCCTGTTGCGCGTGGCGCAGTCGGTGACCGCCTTCGACACGCCCGAGCTGCACGCGCTGGTCAGCGACATGTTCGACACCATGGCTGCCGCCCGCGGTGCCGGGCTGGCGGCGCCGCAGATCGGTGTCGACCTGCAACTGGTGATCTTCGGTTTCAGCAACAACGATCGCTATCCGGACGCGCCGCCGGTACCGCAAACGGTGCTCATCAATCCGACGATCACGCCGCTGACCGAGACCGAGGAAGAAGACTGGGAAGGCTGCCTGTCGGTGCCCGGGCTGCGCGGCATGGTGCCGCGCTTCACGCGCATCCGCTACAGCGGCTTCGACGCCAAAGGCGTGGCCATCGAACGCGAGGTGGAGGGCTTTCACGCTCGCGTCGTGCAGCACGAGTGCGACCACCTCATCGGGCGCCTGTACCCGACGCGCATGCGCGATTTGCGCAAGCTGGGCTTCACCAGCGTGCTGTTCCCGGGGCTGGACGCCCCGATGGAGGAATGAGGGCGGCGCGGTATTCCCGCGACCGAGTTCGTCATGACGGTATTCGGATGTAAAGCGGGTTGAAACCCGGTCAGCGCCCGGCACTCCAAGCCCGTTGAGGGGGCATGACCGGGAACCCGACCATGATGCCGATCGTCCGTATTGCCGAGCGCTGGCTGCTGGGGCTGGCGCTGTTGTGCGCCGCCGCTTTGGCGCCCGCCGTGAAGGCGCAGACCACAGGGGTCGTCGACCCGCCAGCGCGCGTCGGCCGGCTGGCCGATGTGCAGGGCACGGTGTGGATCTACGACACTCAGGCCGGCGAGTGGCAGGCGGCCGCGCGCAACCGGCCGCTGACCACCGGCGACCGCTTGTCCACCGACCGCGGTGCGCGCGCCGAGTTGCGCATCGGGCCCACCGCGCTGCGGCTGGACGGCGGCAGCGAGCTCGAGGTGCTGCAGCTCGACGATCAACGCGTGCGCATGCAACTGCACAACGGCAGCCTCGCCTTGCGCCTGAATTCGCGCGACGTGGCGCGCAGCGTCGAGGTGGTCACCGCCGAGGGCCGCCTGCAGCCGCAGCGCGGCGGCCACTATCGCGTCGACCGCAATGACGACGTGACCGCTGCCACGGTGTGGAATGGCGCGCTGCACTTCGAAAGCGATGACAGCGCACTGGACATCGCACCGGGTCAACGCGTGGAGTTCTGGCGCGATGGGCCGACCCACTACTCCACGGGCGAGCCGGAGCGCGATGCCTTCGCCGGCTGGGCGCAGTCGCGCGATCGCAGCGACGAGCGCAGCGCCTCCACGCGCTATGTGTCGCCGGAGATGACCGGCTACGAAGACCTCGACCGCTATGGCCGCTGGGAAACCGCGCCCGACTATGGCCCGCTGTGGGTGCCAGTGTCGGTGGCGCCCGACTGGGCGCCGTACCGCTACGGCCGTTGGGCCTGGGTCAGCCCCTGGGGTTGGACCTGGGTCGACGATGCCCCGTGGGGCTTCGCGCCGTTCCACTACGGCCGCTGGGTCTGGTTCCGCAGCCACTGGTGCTGGGCGCCGGGCAGCTATGTCGCGAGGCCGGTGTACGCGCCGGCACTGGTGGCCTGGGTGGGCGGACCGAGCGTGGGCGTGTCGATTTCCATCGGCTCGCGATCGGCGCCGCCGGTGGGCTGGTTCCCGCTGGGGCCGCGCGAGGTCTACGTGCCGAGCTACCGCCACAGCCCGACCTATGTGCAGAACGTCAACATCACGCACGTTACCAACGTCACGGTGATCAACCAGGCGGTGCAGCGCCCGCCGGCGCAGTACGTGAACCGCCAGGTGTTCAATGCCGTGACCGTGGTGCCGGCCGATGTGCTGCGGGAGCGCAAG
>VBDL01000519.1 GCA_005884255.1 Betaproteobacteria bacterium
TGCGCCACTCCGACGGGTGAGAGTCCCGTCCCGGTAAGCGTCGGCGCGCCGGGTAGCAGGCCCCAGGTAGTGGAGGGAGACCTCTGTGCCCGAGCGGGGCGTCAGAAGCCCGTGAGGCGGCGCGAGCCGCGCAGCGGGGAGCAAGCACGCGGGCCGCAACATGAAGTGAAGCCTGCAGCCTCGACACATTTACAACCCGCAGGCCGAGCCGCTCATCTCACGGCGAAGGCAACACCGCTGGCGCGAAAGCCGAAGTGCGCCGGTGGCTGCGGCGGGGTATGGGGCGCAGCACGCGTGCAAGGAGTGGAGCGGAACACGAGAGACCCGTCTGTGCAGCCCGGGTCGGGGCAAGCGAGTTCGTATAAGCCCAAGGCGAAGTCGAGCCGTGCACAGCGGGAGTCCGAGGGGATCGTAGTACCGCTGGGCCAGGCGCGAGCCGGGTCCGCGAAGGCCGTGCGGCATAACGCGGCTGGAGGGAAGGGTCCCTGCGGTGGTCATGCTGAGATAGCGGGTAAGCGCAAGGGAGTGGCCGGCGAGACCGGACCTAAGAACCCCGGCGGCGATGAGCCGCGCGAGAACGTGCGACAACTGCAAAGGCAGCTCTGGGCCGCAGCCAAGCGGGCACCGGGAAGGCGCTTCCATGCGTTGTACGACCATCTCTGGAGGGATGACATCCTCCGGGAGGCATGGAGGCGAGTGCGGAGCAACCGCGGCGCGGCTGGAATCGACCGCGTGTCGATCGGCAGCGTGGAGCAGTACGGCGTCGAGCGCTTCTTGCAGGAGCTGGGCGAGGTGCTGCGAGCGGGCGAGTATGGCGCGCAGGTCGTGCGGCGCGTGTACATACCCAAGTCAGATGGAAGCAAGCGGCCCCTGGGCATCCCGACGGTGCGGGACCGCGTGGTGCAGATGGCAGCCAAGCTGGTGCTGGAGCCGATCTTCGAGGCGGACTTCGAGCCGTGCTCGTACGGCTTCAGGCCCCGGCGCAGCGCGACGATGGCGCTCGAGCGACTCAGGCAGCTGGGCGCGCGAGGGGGCAATCACGTGCTGGATGCGGACATCAGCGACTACTTCGGCAGCATCGATCACGACAAGTTGCTCACCTTGGTGGGTCAACGCGTCAGTGACCGACGGATGCTCAAGCTGGTGTGGTTGTGGCTGCAGGCTGGGGTGATGGAAGACGGTGCGGTGCGCCATCCGGTAGCGGGGACGCCGCAGGGTGGGGTGATCTCGCCGCTGCTGTCGAACATCTTCCTGCATGTGCTGGATCGGGTGTGGGCGCGGCACTGTGCTCACCTCGGGACGCTGGTACGGTATGCGGACGACTTCGTGGTGATGTGCGACAGCGCACAACACTGCGAGGACGCGCAGCGCCGTATCGAGCACGTGCTGGGCCGCCTGGGGCTGCGGATGCACCCGCAAAAGACGCGACGCGTGGAGCTGGTGAATGGCAAGGAAGGCTTCGACTTCCTGGGCTGCCACTTGCACAAGCGCATGAGCGGACGACTGTGGGAGCAGAAGCGGCTGCGCCGGTACTACCTGCAGCGCTGGCCGAGCCGACGTGCGATGAAGCGCGTGCGCGAGCGCGTGCGGGAGATGACTCCGAGGAGGCGCTGTCACCAGGACGTGCGAAGCGTGATCGCCGAGCTCAACCCGGTGCTGCGCGGCTGGGGGCAGTACTTCCGCAGCGGCAACGCGGCCAGGCAGTTCACGCAAGTGGACGCCTACGTCGTGCGGCGGCTCAAGAGCCTGCGCCTCAAACGCGCGGGTCGCCACCTGCGCGCGGGGCAGGTCCAGCGATGGGACCGCGAGTACTTCGAGACACTTGGATTGCATCGCCTGCGCGGAACGATCCGCTATCCCGGGCAAACCTCCTGGCAACAGGAGTCCGCGTAATGCTGCGAGCCGACAGACCACTGGTAAGCCGTGTGCGGGAAATCCGCACGCACGGTTTGAAAGGGGGCGTTGGCTCTGAACCCGGCCTTCGGGCCTTCTAGAACCAACGTCTACCAATGACTGAAACCGCTCTCACCACGGCCGCCGTCGAACTGCGCGCCGGCGATCTTCGTCTTGCCCTGCGCCCCGACGTCGGCGCCACCATCGCCGGCCTCTGGCTCGGCGAACTGCCGGTGATGCGCTCGCGCGAAGCCGCCGCGCTCGAAGGGCCGCGCACCGGCGCCAGCTTCGCGATGCTGCCGTACTGCAATCGCCTCGGTTACCGGCGCTTTCGCTGGGCCGGGCAGGACTACCGCACGCGTGCCAACTTCGACGGCAGCCCGCATTCGCTGCACGGCGTCGCGTGGCAGCGGCCGTGGCAGGTCGAGTCGCTCGCCGAGCAAGAGGCGGTACTCGTGTGCACGCACGAGCCGGACGACGACTGGCCGTTCGCCTACAGCGCGCGGCAGAGCTTCTCGCTGACCGCGGGGTCGCTCGAAGTGCGGCTGGCCGTCACCAACCGCGCGCCGCAGCCGGCGCCGATGGGCGTCGGCTGGCACCCGTACTTCCCGAAGCGCGCACGCAGCCGCCTGCACATCGAGCTCACCGAGCGCTGGGACTGCGATGCCACCTTGCTGCCCACGCGCAAGCTGGCGCAGCCGGGCATCGATGCCGATGTCGCGCACCTGAGCTTCGATCATTGCTTCGAAGGTTTCAGCGGTGCGGCGCGCATCCGCGACGAGAAGCTGTCGCTGCGCCTGAGCTCGTCGCTGGAACGGCTGGTGGTGTTCACGCCGCCCGAGCGCGATTACTTCGCGGTCGAACCGGTGAGCCATGTCAGCAACG
>VBDL01000046.1 GCA_005884255.1 Betaproteobacteria bacterium
TGGCGATCAGCGTCACGTCGCAGGCGGCGAGCGCGTCGTGCGAGCCGCCATCGAGCACCTGCACCGGCGCGGCGCAGCCCGCCAGCAGCGGCTGCAGCCGCTCGCGCAAGCCGGGCACCACCGGCAGCACGAAGCGCAGGCCGGGCCGCTCGCGGTGCAGCAGTTCGGCAGCCTGCAGCACCAGCGGTGCGATGTAGTCGATCTCGCTGCGCCGGCTGCCCGGCAGCAGCGCAACGACCTGCGCATCTTCGGCCAGGCCCAGACGCTCGCGCGCCGCGGCACGCGGCACTTCCAGGGGAATTGCATCGGCCAGCGGGTGACCCACGTAGCTCGCTGGCACGCCATGCCGCGCATAGATCGCCGGCTCGAACGGGAACAGGCACAGCACATGGTCGGTGCTGCGGCCGATCTTGCTGACGCGCCCACCGCGCCACGCCCAAACGCTGGGGCTGACGAAGTGGATGGTTTTTACGCCGGCAGCCTTGAGCTTCTCTTCGAGGCCCAGGTTGAAGTCTGGCGCATCGACGCCGATGAAGGCATCGGGCTTGTCGGCCAGCAGCCGCGCGGCCAGCTGCTTGCGGATGCCTGCGATCTCGCGGTAGTGGCGCAGCACCTCGGCGTAGCCGTGCACCGCGAGCTTGTCATGCGGCCACCAGGCCTCGAAGCCCTGCGCCGCCATCCTGGGCCCGCCGATGCCCTGCGTCATCAGCTCAGGCCAGCGTGCGCGCAAGCCGCCCAGCAGCAAGCCCGCCAGCAGGTCGCCGGACGCTTCCCCTGCGACCATGCCGAAGCGCATGGCCGGGGGACTAGCGGACGATGCCGCGCGTCGACGCGGCGAGGAAGTCCAGCAGCAGCTGCACGTCGGCGTCGCCGTCGGGCAGCGCGCCCTTGAGTGCGTCGATCTCGCCCTTGGCCTGATCGAGCGTCAGCCCGTTGCGATAGAGCAGCCGGTGCATCTGCTTGACCTGCGCGATGCGCTCGGCCGAGAAGCCGCGGCGGCGCAGGCCTTCGGCATTGAAGCCGTGCACGCTCAGCGGGTTTCCGGAGACGGTCATGTACGGCGGCACGTCTTGCGACACGTGGCTCTGGAAGCCGATCATCGCGTGCGCGCCGACGTGGCAGAACTGATGCACGCCGGACAAGCCACCGACAATGGCCCAGTCGCCCACATGCACGTGGCCCGCCAGCGTCGCGTTGTTCGCGAGGATGGTGCGGTGGCCGAGCTGCACGTCGTGCGCGATGTGCACGTAGGCCATGATCCAGTTGTCGTCGCCGATGCGCGTGACGCCGGCGTCCTGCGCCGTGCCCCGGTTGAAGGTGCAGAACTCGCGGATCGTGTTGCGGTCGCCGATCACCAGCTCGGTGGGCTCGCCGCGGTATTTCATGTCCTGCGGCGCCGCACCCAGCGACGCGAACTGGAAGATGCGGTTGTCGCAACCGATCGTCGCCGGACCTTCGATCGTGCAATGCGCGCCGACGCTGGTGCCTTCGCCGATGCGCACCTGCGCACCGATCACGGCATACGGCCCGATGCTCACCGACGCGGCGAGCTCGGCCTTCGCATCGACGATGGCGGTGGGGTGGACCTGCGCCATGGGCCTCAGGACACCTTGCGCATCGTGCACATCAGCTCGGCCTCGGCGGCGAGCTCTTCGCCGACCAGCGCGCGGCCCTTGAACTTGAAGATGCCGGCCTTCATGCGCTCGATCGTCACATCAAGGATCAACTGGTCGCCCGGCTCCACCGGCCGCTTGAAGCGCGCGCCATCGATGCCGGCGAAGTAGTAGACGGTGTCGTCATCGAGGTCGATGCCCATGATCTCGAACGACAGCAGCGCCGCGGCCTGCGCCAGCGCCTCCAGCATCAGCACGCCCGGCATCACGGGGCGCTTGGGGAAATGGCCGGCGAAGAACGGCTCGTTCATCGTCACGTTCTTCAGCGCGCGGATGCGCTGCTGGCTCTTGTCGATCTCCAGCACGCGGTCCACCAGCAGGAACGGATAGCGGTGCGGCAGCTTCTTGAGGATCTGGTGGATGTCCATCATGTCGATTTCTTCTCGAGCGCGCGCAAACGGTCGCGCAACTCATGCAGGTGGCGCAGCGTGGCTGCGTTCTTCTCCCACGCCGCATTGTCGTCGAAGGGGAACACGCCGCTGTACATGCCGGGCTTCAGGATCGAGCGGGTGATCGCGGTGCCCGCGGAGATGATCACGCCATCGGCTACCTCGAGGTGGCCGAGGATGATGGCTGCACCGCCAATCTGGCAATGCGCACCGATCTTCGCGCTGCCGGCCACGCCGGTGCACCCGGCCATCACGGTGTGCGCGCCGATCTGCACGTTGTGGCCGATCTGGATCTGGTTGTCGAGCTTGGCGCCGTCGCCGATCACCGTGTCGCCCAGCGCGCCGCGATCGATGCAGGTGTTGGCACCGATCTCCACGTCGTTGCCGATGCGCACGGTGCCGAGCTGCTCGATCTTTTCCCAGTGGCCTTGCGCGGGCGCGAAGCCGAAGCCGTCGGCGCCGATCACGACGCCCGGGTGCAGGATGCAGCGCTCGCCGATCACGCAGCGCTCGGAGATGGTGACGCGGCCGACGAGGCGGCTGAACGCGCCAATGCGCGCATCGCGGCCAACGATGCAGTGCGCGCCGATCACGGCGCCGCGCTCGACCACCGCGCCGGCCTCGATGACGGCCAGCGCGCCGATCGACGCACTCGCATCGACCTGCGCCTGCGCGTCGACCACCGCACTCGGGTGCACACCGGCCGCCGGCGCGGCCTGCGTGCGCCGCGCCCACCATTGCGTGAGCTTGGCGAAGTACAAGTAGGGATCGGGTGCGACGAGCGCTGCACCGCGCTGCACAGCCTCGTCGCGCAGCGACGGCGCGACGATCACGCAGCCCGCCTGCGAGGCGGCGAGCTGCTTGCGGTAGCGGGGGTTGGAGAGGAAGGCCAGCGTGTCGCGCGTGGCATCTTCCAGGGGCCCAAGTCGGGTGATGGGCAGCGCGGGGTCGCCGATCAGTTCGCCGCCGAGCTGCGCGGCGATCTCACCCAGCGTGACGCTGTCCACCTTGCAATCACTTCGGCGATGAAGCGTTGAGCGCCTTGATCACCTTGTCGGTGATGTCCACTCGCGGGCCAGCGAAGACGACATCCTGCACGATGAGGTCGTACTTCTCGCTGTCGAAGATCTGCTTGATGACCTTGTTCGTGCGCTCGAGCACCGACGCGGTCTCTTCGTTCTTGCGCTGGTTCAGGTCTTCGTTGAGCTCGCGGCGCTTGCGCTGCATGTCGCGGTCGGATTCGACCAGCTCGCGCTGGCGACGGCCGCGCTCGGCTTCCGACAGCGTGGGGGCTTCCTTCTCGAACTTGTCGGCCGTGGCCTTCAGGCGCGTGAGCTGCTCGTTGAGCTCCTTCTCGCGCTTGCTGAACTCGGCCTCCAGCTTGGCCTGCGCGGCACGCGCCGGGGCGGCTTCGCGCAGCACGCGCTCGCCGTTGACGTAGCCGATCTTCAACTCCTGCGCCTGCGCTGCGGTGATCGCGCCGGCCAGTGCCGCGGCGGCGACACACAGTTTCAACACGGACACTTTCATCAAAACGCAGTCCCGATCTGGAATTGGAGGCGCTCGATTCTATCGCCAGGCTGCTTGCGGATCGGCGCGCCATAGCTGATCTTCAGCGGGCCCACCGGCGACACCCAGCTCAGGCCGAGGCCGGCCGATGCGCGCAGGCTGCTGAAGTCGACCTTCTGGTGCTCGCCCCACACGTTGCCGGCGTCGAGGTAGGTGAAGATGCGCAAGGTGCGGTCGTTGCCGGAGCCGGGCACCGGCAAGTACAGCTCGGTGTTGAGGTTCAGGCGCTTGGTGCCGCCGATGAAGGCGCCTGTCACGTCCACCGGGCCCAGCGAGCTTTGTTCGAAGCCACGCACGGAGCCGAGGCCGCCGCCGAAGAAGTTCTTGAAGATGGGGTACGGCTGGCCCGCCAGGCCCTTGCCCAAGCCGAGCTCACTGTTGAACGCCACCGTGAACTGACGCGTCAGCGGCAGGTACTGCTGGAACTGCAGATTGGCGCGCGCATATTTGACGTCGCCCAAGGCGCTTGTCTCGAGGTTCACGCGCTGCAGGCGGCCAGCATTGGGCACCAGGGCACTGTCGCGGGTGTCGCGCGCCCAGCCGATCGTGAACGGGATCGAGTTACTGGTGGCGCCGAACTGGTGCTTGTAGTTGAAGTAGTTGTTGGGCAGGCGATCGCCGTGGATCTCCGTGCGCTCGGCGCCGATGCCGAAGAACACGGTGTCGTACTCGGAGAAGGGCACGCCGAAGCGCACCGTCGCACCGGGGGTCACGAGCTCGTACTGCTCGCCCTGGCTGTTCAGCGGCTTGGCGGTGCGGTAGTACAGGTCCAGTGCCCGCGAGATGCCGTCGATCGTGAAGTACGGGTCGACCGTTGAAAGCACCAGCGCACGGTTGGACTTGCTGGTGTTGACCTCCACGCCGAGGTAGTTGCCCGAGCCGAAGATGTTGTCCTGCTTGATCGACGCCGACAGCGCCAGCTTGTCGGCGCTGGAGAAGCTCGCGCCGACCGCGAGGTTGCCGGTCGGCTTCTCGGTCACGTTGATGACCACGTCGACCTGGTCCGGGGCGCCGGGCACCTCGTTGGTATCGACCGACACGTCCTTGAAGTAGCCGAGACGGTCGACGCGGTCGCGCGACAGCTTGATCTTCTGCCCGTCGTACCACGACGACTCGAACTGCCGGAACTCGCGGCGCACCACCTCGTCGCGCGTGCGCGTGTTGCCGGCGACGTTGACGCGACGCACGTACACGCGCCGCTGCGGGTCGGCCGCCAGCACCACCACCACCTGGCCGGTGGCGCGATCGATCTCCGGCCGTGCTTCGACATGCGCGAAGGCATAGCCCCAGGTGCCGAAGAGATCGCCGAATGCGCGCGTGGTGTCGGCCACGGCGCTCGCGCGATACGGCTCGCCCGGTTTGACGCGGATGAGGCTCTTGAAGTCGCTCTCGCGGCCGAAGTACTCGCCTTCGAGCTTGACCTCGGTCACGGTGTAGGGCTGGCCTTCGCTGACGGTGATGATGACGGCGATGCTCTGCTTGTCCGGCGAGATCGTCACCTGCGTCGAGGTGACGGCGAACTCGAGGTAGCCGCGGTTCAGGTAGTAGGAGCGCAGTGTCTCGAGGTCGGCGTTGAGCTTCTGCCGCGAGTAGCGGTCCGACTTGGTGTACCAGGTCAGCCAGCCGCCGGTGGTGAGGTCGAACAGGCCGAGCAGCTCGCTCTGCGAGAACACCTTGTTGCCGACGATGCGGATCTCGGTGATGTGCGCGGCGTCGCCCTCGGTCACCGTGAAGGTCACGTTGACGCGGTTGCGCTCCAGCGGCGTGATCGTCGTGACGACCTCGGCGCCGTAGAGGCTCTTGCTCAGGTACTGGTTCTTGATTTCCTGCTCGGCGCGGTCGACCAGCGCCTTGTCGAAGGGCAGGCCCTCGCCGATGCCGGCGTCTTTCAGCGACTTGATCAGCGCGTCCTTGTCGAACTCCTTGGTGCCGACGAAGCTGACGTTGGCGATCACCGCTCGCTCGTCGACGATGACGACAACCACGTCGCCCTCGACCTCGATGCGCACGTCCTTGAACAGGCCCGTGGCGAACAGCGCGCGCAGTGCGGCCGCGCCCTTTTCATCCGTGTAGTTGTCGCCGACACGAAACGGCAGCGCGGCGAACACGGTGCCGGGGTCGGTGCGCTGCAGGCCTTCGACGCGAATGTCCTTGACGGCGAACGGCTCGACGGCGAAAGCGGGCGCCGCCTGAAGCGCTGCGACGACCGTGACCGAGACATAAGCCGCGCGCAGCGGATTCAGAGGCTGGAAATGCATCGGGAGATTTTTTTAGTGCAGGCCCAACAAGCGGGCTACGTCGTTGGACAGGGCGAGGGTCATGAGCAGCAGCATGATGAGCGCGCCGCCGCGCTGCAACCACTTGAGCCATGCCTCGGAGACCGGGTGCCCGGTCACTCCCTCGAAAAGATAATACATCAGGTGTCCGCCATCGAGCATCGGCAGCGGCAGCAGGTTGAGCACGCCAAGGCTCACGCTGACCAGCGCGAGAAAGCCGAGGTAGTCGGCCAGGCCGCGCTGCACCGATTGCCCCGCATAGTCTGCAATCGTCAGTGGCCCGCTCAGGTTCTTCAGCGAGGCCTCGCCCACCAGCATGCGGCCCATCATCGTCACGGTGAGCCTGGACACTTCCCACGTGCGGCGCACCGCTTGCGCGAGGCCTTCGACGACGCCGTAGCGCACGGTGACCATCTCCGGCGCGTGGCCCACGAAGGCCTGGATGCGGCCGACATTGCGGTTGCCTTCGCGCGTGAGCTCGGGCTGCACGTCGAGCTCGAGCAGACGGCCGCCGCGCTCGAGCTGCCAGTGCATGCGTTGCGCCACACCATCGCGCACGCTGGCGCGGATGCGCTCGCGCAACTGCGCCGCATCGGCCACCACCTCGCCATCGATGCGCAGCACGCGATCGCCCTGCAGCAATCCGGCGCGCTGCGCAGGGCCCGGCTTGATCTCGCCGAGCACCGGCTCGCTGTAGGGCGCGCCGAGACCGATGCGCTTGAACAGCGTCGCATCGACCTCGCGCGAATCGAAGCCCTTCAGGTCGAGGCTGAGCTGGCGCATGGCGTGGCCCTGGCCGTCGCTGACGCGCATGCCCAGCGCGCGGCCCTCCAGTGCGGCCTGCGTGATCTCCCAGCGCAGGTCGGACAGCGAGCGCACCTCATGCCACTCGCCATCGTCGTGCGCCACCGCGCGCACCCAGTCGCCCGCGCGCAAGCCCGCGCGCTCGGCCGCGGTCGCGGCCACCGGCGAGCCCAGCAGCGCCTTCGGCTCCTCGATGCCGACCCAGTGCGCGCAGGCATACAGCAGCACCGCCAGCAGCAGATTGGCCACGGGCCCGGCGGCGACGATGGCCGAGCGCTTGGCCAGCGACTGCCGATTGAAGGCGCGATGCAGCTCGTTCTCCGGCACGGGCGCCTCGCGCTCATCGAGCATGCGCACATAGCCGCCCAGCGGCAGCGCGGACACGACGAACTCCGTCTCGCCACGTTGGCGTCGGAACAGCACGCGGCCGAAGCCGACCGAGAAGCGCAGCACCTTCACACCGCAGGCCCGCGCCACGCGGTAGTGGCCGTACTCATGAATCACGATGAGTACGCCCAGCGTGACGAGAAAGGCAAGAATGGTGATCATCGCGTGCAGGTCCTGACGAAGCCGCGAGCCAGCTCGCGTGACTCGCGGTCCAGTTCGAACAGCGCATCGACGCTGTCGCTGCGGCCGGGCTCCGGCACCAGCGCGTCGAGCGTCGCGGCGTTGACCCTGTGAATCGCGTCGAAGCCGATGGTTCCATCGAGGAAGGCGGCCACCGCTTCCTCGTTGGCGGCGTTGAGCACCGCGGTGCTGCCGGCCGCGCCGCGCAGCGCCGCCCAGGCGAGCTGCAGGCCGGGGAAGCGGCGCGCATCGGCTGGCTCGAAGCTCAGCTGCGACAGCGCCAGCCAGTCGAGCTGCGCCGCGCCGGACTCGATGCGCTGCGGGAACGACAGTCCGTAAGCGATCGGCACGCGCATGTCGGGCGTGCCCAGTTGCGCCAGCACCGAGGCATCGCGGCAGACCACCATCGAGTGGATGATGCTCTGCGGATGAATCAGCACGCGGATCTGCTCGGGCGGCAGATCGAAGAGCCAGCGCGCCTCGATGACCTCGAGCGCCTTGTTCATCATCGTCGCCGAGTCGACCGAGATCTTGCGCCCCATCACCCAGTTCGGGTGCGCGCAGGCCTCGTCGGGCGTCACGCTGGCCAGCGTGGCCGGGTCGCGTGTGCGGAACGGGCCGCCGGATGCGGTGAGCACGATGTGATCGATGCGCTCGTGCCAGGCTGCGCGGTCTTCCGGCAGGCACTGGAAGATCGCCGAGTGCTCGCTGTCGATCGGCAGCAGCAGCGCCCCGCCCTCCTCGACCGCGCGCATGAACAGCGCGCCGCCGACGACCAGCGCCTCCTTGTTGGCCAGCAGCAGCCGCTTGCCGGCGCGCGCGGCGGCCAGGCAGGGCGCGAGGCCGGCGGCACCGACGATGGCGGCCATCACGACATCCACATCCGGATGCGCCGCCACGTGGCTGAGCGCCTGCGCGCCGTCGAGCACCTCGACGCGCAAATCGTGCTGCAGCAGCCGCCCGCGCAGGCGTTGCGCCGCCGCCGCTTCGGGCACCACCGCGTAGCGCGGGCGCCAGGTGACGCATTGCTCGAACAGTTCGTCGATGCGGCTCATCGCGCTGAGCGCGAACACCTCGTAGCGATCGCGATGGCGCGACAGCACGTCCAGCGTGTTGCCGCCGACCGAGCCGGTGGAGCCGAGGATGCAGACGCGTTGTCGCTGGGTCACGTTGGTCAACCTAGATCGAGACCAGCGCCATCGCCAGCGGAAACACCGGCAGCAGCGCATCGATGCGGTCGAGCACGCCGCCATGGCCGGGCAGCAGCGCACTGCTGTCCTTGGCGCCGGCGGCTCGCTTGACGAGCGATTCGAAGAGATCGCCGACGACGCTCATCGACGACAGGAAGAGTAGCGCGACGACCATCACCGGCATCCCGGCAGTATCGCGAAGCTGCACGTACAGGCTCGGCGAATCGACCGCGATACGGGCCTCGACCGCCATCCACGCGAAGGCCAGCACGAGCACGCCGGCCATGCCGCTGACCACGCCCTCCCAGCTCTTGCCGGGGCTGATGGTTGGCGCCAGCTTGCGCCGGCCGAAGGTGCGGCCGCCGAAATAGGCCGCGATGTCGGCGGCCCACACCAGGCAGAACACCGACAGCAGGAAATTCACGCCACCCGCCTTGGCATTGGCCAGTGCGAGCCACGCCGCCCACAACGTGAGCGCACCGATGAGCCAGCGCAGCGCCGCCGGCACGCGCGGCCAGCCGGCCACACCGACACGCAGCACGAGCGCGCCGCCGAACACCCACACGAGTGTGGCCAGCCACCACAGCCGGCGCGGCGCCTCATGAGCCCAGCCCAGCCACAGCGACACGCCGCAGGCCAGCGCGACGATGCCACCCAGCAGCAGCGGTGTCTGTGTGGCGCCGCCGTTCAGGCGCGCCCACTCCCAGCCCGCCGCGCCGATGGCAATCAGCGTGAGCAGCGCAAATGGCCAGGCAACCTGCGCAAACAGCGCCGGCAGCAGCAGGGCGAGCAGGACGACGGCCGTGATGACGCGTTGCTTGAGCATGCAACGACCCGCCTTCAGGCGGCCTGGCCGGCCGCCTCTTCGGTCTTGACGCCGCCGAACCGGCGGTCACGCCGCGCAAAGGTGGCGAGCGCGGCATCGAGCTCGGCAGCACCGAACTCCGGCCACAGGCAATCGGTGAAGTACAGCTCCGAGTAGGCCACCTGCCAGAGCAGGAAGTTGCTGATGCGCACCTCGCCGCCGGTGCGGATGAAAAGGTCCGGGTCCGGCGCATGCGACAGCGCCATGAACTGGCCCAGCCGTGCTTCGTCGAGCTGCTCGGCCGAAAGCCCGGCCTCGATCGCGCGGCGGCAGGCCTGCACCACGTCCCAGCGGCCGCCGTAGTTGAAGGCCACCGACAAGGTGATGCGGTGGTTGTGCGCGGTGGCGCGCTCGGCTTCGTTCCAGGCGGCGCGCACCTTCTCCGACACCGCGCTGCGGTCGCCGACGATGCGGATGCGCACGCCTTCGCTGGCCAGCTTGGTGAGGTACTTCGACACCGCGACGAGCACCAGGCCCATCAGGCCGGAGACCTCGTCCTCGGGGCGCTTCCAGTTCTCCGACGAGAACGCGAACACCGTGAGGTACTCGATGCCGCGGTCGGCGCAGGCCTTGACGGTGCGCACCAGCGCATCGACGCCCTGCTTGTGGCCGAACACGCGCGGCATGAAGCGCTTCTTGGCCCAGCGGCCGTTGCCATCCATCACGATGGCGACGTGCCGGGGAATGGCGGGAGCGTGAGTCAAGGCTGCGCGCGCCGTTAGACCGCCATGATCTCGGCTTCCTTGCCGTGGATCAGCTTGTCGATTTCGGCGATGGTGCGGTCGGTGAGCTTCTGCACGTCGTCCTGCGCGCGGCGCTCTTCGTCTTCGGTCGCGAGCTTGTCCTTCAGCAGCTTCTTCAGATGCTCGTTGGCGTCGCGCCGCAGGTTGCGCGCCGCCACCTTGGCTTCTTCACCGGCATGGCGCACGACCTTGGTCAGCTCCTTGCGGCGCTCTTCGGTGAGCGGCGGCATCGGCACGCGCAGCAAGTCGCCCTGCGCCGCCGGATTCAGGCCGAGGTCGCTCTCGCGGATGGCCTTCTCGATCTTCGCGCCCATGCCCTTTTCCCAGGGCTGCACGCTGATCGTGCGCGCGTCGAGCAGCGTCACGTTGGCCACCTGGCTGATCGGCACCATCGAGCCGTAGTAGTCGACATGCACCTGGTCGAGCAGGCCCGGGTGGGCGCGGCCGGTGCGAATCTTCTGCAGCTCGTTCTTGTAGGCCTCGATGGACTTGGCCATCTTGGCTTCGGCGGTCTT
>VBDL01000521.1 GCA_005884255.1 Betaproteobacteria bacterium
GAAGCCACCGGCGCGGCCGAGCGCATCCGCACGGGGCTGCAGCTAGTGCCCGTGATCGTGGAAAGGAAGTGACGCTTCGGCCACCAAGCGGACACCGCGGATCCGGCTCCGCCGGTCCGCTGGTGTCGCCCCCTTGAGGGGGCGGCCGAAGGCCGTAGGGGTTGGTCCCTCATCTACCGCCGCTCACGTCGAGCAGTGCGCCGGTGGTGTAGCTCGCTGCGTCGGACAGCAGCCACACGATCGCTTCGGCGATCTCCTCGGCGCTGCCGGCACGCTGCATCGGGATGCTCGACGCCAGTTCACGGGCGCGCTCGGGCTGCCCGCCACTGGCGTGAATGTCGGTGTCGATGACGCCCGGCCGCACCGCGTTGACGCGCACGCCCTCGGCGGCCACCTCGCGCGCGAGGCCGATGGTGAACACATCGATCGCGCCCTTGCTCGCCGCATAGTCGAC
>VBDL01000522.1 GCA_005884255.1 Betaproteobacteria bacterium
AGCATCGCGCCGATCACGTTGATGCCGAACATGCGCGTCCAGCGCTCGACGCTCATGGCATCGACGCGCTGCGCGACATCGACCACGCCGGCGTTGTTGACCAAGCCCGTGAGCGGGCCCAACTCGCGGTCGACGGCCGCGAACAGGCGCAGCACCTCGGCCTCGACCGACACGTCGGCCTGCAGCGCGATCGCTCGCGCACCCTGCGCGTGTAGCTCGCCGAGCAGCGCCTGCGCCGCCGCCTCGTCGCGTGCGTAATTGATGGCCACGGCATGGCCGCGCTGCGCGCACAAGCGCGCGGTGGCGGCGCCGATGCCGCGGCTGCCGCCGGTGATCAACGTGATGTTCGAGCTCATGCGCCGATTGTCAGCGCAGCAAGTCTTCGTACAGCGCCAGGTCATCGGCGCCGAAGCAGCAGAAGATCACTTCGTCGATGCCCGGCAACGCCGCGAGCGACGCTCGCACGGTGCTCACCGCGACACGCGCCGCCGCGTCCTTCGGGTAGCCGTAGACGCCCGTGCTGATGCACGGAAAGGCGATGGTCTTGGCGCCGTGCGCCTGCGCGAGCTGCAGGCTTTCGCGATAGCACGACGCGAGCAGCTCGGGCTCTCCCGAGCGCCCGCCGTGCCACACGGGGCCGACCGTGTGGATCACATGGCGCGAGGGCAAGCGGTAGCCGCGCGTGACGCGCGCCTGGCCAGTGGGGCAGCCGCCGATCGTGCGGCACTCGGCCAGCAGCTCGGGACCGGCGGCGCGATGGATCGCACCATCGACACCACCGCCGCCGAGCAGCGACGAGTTCGCCGCGTTGACGATGGCGTCGACGTTCAGCTTGGTGATGTCGCCTTGCAGTGCGCGCAGCTCGGCCATACACGCATTGTGAGATCAGCCCTTGGCAATGACCAGCTGGTTGTCGACGCTGACCACGCCCTTCACGTTCTGCGCCAGCTGCGTCGCACGATCCCGCGCGGCCGGGTCGGGCGCCTTGCCGTGCAGCACGACGCGGCCCTTGGCGGTGTCGACGTCGATCTTCAGCGCGCTCAGGTTCGGGTCCTTGGCCAGCGCGGTGTTGACCTCGG
>VBDL01000523.1 GCA_005884255.1 Betaproteobacteria bacterium
TGTTCGAGCTTGCTGACGTTGCGCCGATGTCGCGGGCGCCGCTGCCCGCGGAGCTGGCGCCTTATGCGCACCAGTTCGCCGGCGACATGATGAAAGCGCCCGTGCTGGTTCGCGTGGCCTGGCGCGACGACAAGCCTATGTTCCTGGCTTTCAACAAGCGTCCTGACTCTCCGCTGCCACCCGCCGTGCAGTCGCTCGTGCGGTTTGCGCTGAGCCGCGGCGGGCAGGATATCGCGGGGCGACAGGCCGGCTTCCGGGCACTGACGCCCGACGAGGCGGCGAAGGAGCTGTCCAAGCTCGAAGGCTATCGCGCGCGCTTCGATCCGGCACTGCCTCGCTACGCCGCGGCCACGCAAGTGCACGGGGAGATCCGCAGCATCGGCAGCGACGGCATGAAGTCGCTGATGGACCGCTGGATGCGCGACTTCCGTGCGCTGCAGCCGGGCGTACGCCGAGGCGATCATTGGGAGCATCCAGGCACGCTGAACGGCTTTCATGCGCTGATGGCCGGGGAGACCGATCTCGCGCCGATGGGCCGCGAGCTGTGGCCCGACGAGGCCGCCGCCTACGCGAGCCTGCATGCCGGCGACGTGCCGTTCGAAATCCGCGTCGCGCGGGGCGGCTTCAACACGCAGCAGCGCACCACCGCGCAGGCGGTGTTCGTCAATGCGCGCAATCCGCTCCAGCGCATCACGCTACCGCAGTTCGCGGCCGTCTTCGGCCACTCGCCCACGATCACGCGCTGGGGCCAGCTCGGGCTCACCGGCGACTGGGCCGACCGCCCGATCGTGCTGGACATGCCGCCGCGGATCGCGCCGAACGCGATGTCGATGCAGACGATGGCGCTGCACGGCGGCGCTTGGGGCGAGGCGGTGCACGAGGCGCCGGTGGCTGACACCGCCAAGGCGATCGCGTCGGACGCCGGGGCGCTCGGTTTCGGCGGATTCGAGGATGGCGGCCCGGGCCTCAAGGCGCTGGCCGTGGCGCGCGATGCCCACAGCCCCGCCATCGAAGGCAGCAGCGAGACGGTGGCAAGTGGTCGCTATCCGCTCACGCGCTACATGTACATCCGCCTGCAGCGCAAGCCGGGAGAGGCGCTGTCCGCTCCGGTGAAGGAGTTCCTGCGCTACGTGCTCAGCCGCCAGGGACAGGAGCCGATCCTCTATTCGGGCTACTTCCCGCTCACGGCTGGCGAGGTCGCCGAAGAGCTCTCCAAGCTCGATTGAGCCGGCGCCAAACGAGGCATATCTTCCAATTCGAGACAGGAGACGAAGCCATGACATGCATCCGCATCACCGCTGCCGCAATGCTCGCTGGTGCCGCGGCGCTCACAGCCCCGTTGCCCGCCTTTGCGCAGGCGCAGAAGGCAGTGACGCCGATGGTCGAATGGGTGGTGCCGGTCACGCCGACCAACAAGCCGCAGACCGAGGAGCAGGCCGAGCACGGCCGCCAGAAGGGACGTGAGCTGCCGGCGCCGGAAGTCCTGCAGCCCATGCTGGACACGCAGCTGCCGGCTTACCGGCCGCGCCGCGACATCCAGATCAGCGGCACGCTCAAAGGCGCCTCCTCCGACGTGCTCACCGTGCTGGCGCAGAAGTGGATGGACAAGTTCAACACCTACTATCCGAACGCCTCGCTGTCGATCGCACCGCCGTACGCCGGCAGCCTGGGCGCGATCGAGCTGATCAAGGGCGACCTGGACTTCGTGTTCGTGTCGCGCGAGCTCAAGCCCGACGACATCAAGCAGTTCAAGGCGAAGTTCGGCTACGACCCGCTGAGCGTGCCCATCTCAGGCGGTTCGTACCGGCACTTCGGAGCGCTCGACGCGGTGGCGTTCTTCGTCAACAAGGACAACCCGATCGAGTCCATCACTTACAAGCAGCTCGACCAGATGTACTCCACCACCCACGCGCGCGGCGGCGCCGCGATCACCAAGTGGGGCGATCTCGGCCTGGCCGGCGAATGGGCCGACAAGCCGATCCACCTCTACGGCATCAAGCCGTGGAACGGCTTCGAGGAGTTCGTGCGCCAGCGCGTGCTGAGCACCGGCGGCAAGCGCGGCGAGTGGCGCGACGACATCAGGTTCGAGAAGCTCGTTTTCC
>VBDL01000525.1 GCA_005884255.1 Betaproteobacteria bacterium
CGTGAGCCGCTGGCAGCAGGGCTGGGCGGCGTCGCTGTCGCGCAGCCTCACCGACCCATGGGGCGTGACCGGCGAGCTGTCGGGCACGCGGCAGCGCGGCTCAGAGAACACTTCGCAGCTGCTGGTTGCTGCGAGCTATGCGCTGTCGCGCCGCATCGCGCTCGATGCCGGCGTCAGCAAAGGGCTGAACCGCGCGTCGGGCGACTGGTCCGTGTTCACCGGCGTCACCTTCCTCGCGTGGAGGATCTTCTGATCATCCCGCCTTGTTGCGCTGGCGCACCAGCTCGCGGCGGCCTTCGATCGCCGCGGCCTGGATGCGCCGGTTGTGCTCGACGCCGCGCTCGCGCTCCATCGTCATCGCATCGCCGAAGTCCATCGCAAAGCCGTCGTTGATCAGCGCCTTGTAGCGCGTGAGCATCTCCGGGATGCAGCCGAGCATGTCGCCGGCCAGCTTGCGCGCTTCGGCGAGCAACTGGTCGGCCGGCACGACGCGATTGACGAAGCCCCAGGCCGCGGCCTGCTCGGCGCTGACCCAGTTGCCGGTGAGCGAGACCTCGCGTGCACGGTAGATGCCGATCGCGCGGCTGAGTTTTTGCGACAAGCCCCAGCCCGGCGCGATGCCGATGCGCGCGTGCGTGTCGGCAAAACGCGCCTGCGGTGAGGCGAGCAGCACGTCGCAGGCCAGCGCCAGCTCGAAGCCGCCGGTCACCGCCGCGCCGTTGATGGCGCCGATCACCGGGCCGCGAAAGTTCTCCAGCGCCAGCACCGGGTCGGTCAGCGACACCGGCTCGCCGCCGCGGCCGAGCTGCGCCTCGCCGCTGCCCAGCTCCTTCAGGTCCAGCCCGGCGCAGAAGGCGCGGCCGCTGCCGGTGAGGATGAGCACGCGCACGTCGGGGTCGTCTGCCAGCGCCTCGATGGCCTCGGTCAGCTCGGCCAGCAGCGCGCGCGACATCGCGTTCATCGCCTGCGGGCGGTTCAGGGTGATCACGGCGTAGCCGCTGTAGTCGCGCTCGATCAGCACGTTCGGATCGGACATGGTTTGCTCCTCGTGGGACGAACCGAGTGTGCGGCGGCACCCGTGGCGCAGTCTGTCAACCAGGCGTCATCGTGCAGCGTGCATGACGGCACGGCCGTGGAGGAGTACGCTAGTCGCGCAACCCTTCAAGGAGAGCGTGATGTCTGAGCACGTCTACAAGCTCCTCGAGCTGGTCGGCTCGTCGACCGCCAGCACCGATGACGCCATCCGCAACGCGATCGAGATGGCCAGCAAGACGGTACGCCACATCGACTGGTTCGAGGTCGTGGAAACGCGCGGCCACGTGGCCGACGGCAAGGTGGCGCACTACCAGGTCACGCTGAAGGTCGGCTTCCGG
>VBDL01000524.1 GCA_005884255.1 Betaproteobacteria bacterium
GGGCGCCGACAAGCAGTGCCAGACGCTCGCCGCAGCGGCTGGTGCCGGCGGCCGCACCTGGCACGCTTACCTGAGCACCACGGGCGCCGGCGGCGTCAATGCGCGCGACCGCATCGGCCGCGGGCCGTGGAAGAACGCCAAGGGCGTGGTCGTCGCCGACAGCGTCGAGCAGCTGCATTCGGCGAACAACAACCTCACGAAGCAGACCGCGCTCACCGAGAAGGGCGAGCTGGTCAACGGCCGCACCGACACGCCGAACATGCACGACATCCTCACCGGTTCGCAGCCCGACGGCCGCGCCTTCCCGCCGGACAAGGACACCACCTGCAGCAACTGGACGAGCAGCGGCGAAGGCTCGGCGATGGTCGGCCACCACGATCGCCAGGGCCTGCGCGACGACGAGCCGTCGCGCTCGTGGAACTCGTCGCACGCATCGCGCGGCTGCAGCCAGGAAGGGCTTAAGAGCACCGGCGGCAACGGCTTGCTGTATTGCTTCGCGCAGTGATGCGCGCTGCCTGCGCACTCGCCGCCGGTGTCCTGGCCAGCGCCGGCGGCGCATGGGCGGACGAGGCCGCGAGCGTCACGCCCTACCGGCCCAGCGTGTCGACGCCGGCGGCACTGTCCGCCCCTGGTTGGCTGGAAGTGGAGGCCGGCTGGCAGCACAGCCGCGCCGACGACCCGCGCCGCCGCGACAGCCTGCCCTACACGCTGAAGCTCGCCTTCACGCCGGACTGGGG
>VBDL01000526.1 GCA_005884255.1 Betaproteobacteria bacterium
AGGAAGTTCTGCTGGCGAGCCGGCTCGATGCACAGCAACGCGTCGAGCGGCGCGACCCGGTCGATCTGCTGCCGCTGGCGATCGAGGAGGCGGCACGCGTCGGTGCGAGCGTGCAGGGTGACGACGCAGCCACGGCTGTGATGGTCGAAGGCGACGAGCGCCTGTTGCGCCGTGCTCTGCGCAACCTCTTGGAGAACGCGCGGCGCTACGGCGGCAACGAGGTGAGCGTCACGCTGGAGCATCGCGCGCGCGGTGTGGAGATCCAGGTCTGCGACCGCGGCCCGGGCGTGCCGGCCGATCAGCGCGAGCGCATCTTCGAGCCCTTCTATCGGCTGCCCGGCCATGCCGAGCAGGCCGGCGGCGTCGGGCTGGGCCTGAGCCTCGTCAAGCAGATCGCGCAGCGCCACGGCGGCAGCGTGGGCTGCGAGGCAAGAGACGGCGGTGGCAGCTGCTTCGTGCTGCTGCTTCCCGCGAGCTGACTTCAGCGTTCGCTGCGCTTCTGGCGCCACACCCACGCCAGGAAGGAGCCGAGCGCAAGCCCGGCGATGGCGAGGCTCACGGTCGACGCGAACCAGAAGCCGCGTGCACCGAGCAGGCCAGGGGGCGTGCTACCGGTCACATTGAAGGCGATGACGTAGCCGCCACCGAGGCCCACGCCCCACAGCGACACCGCGTAGATCAGCACCGGCACCGCGGCGATGCGGTAGGCGCGCAGGATGAACGAGGCCAGCGTCTGCGCCGCATCGCCGATGTGGAACAGCACCACCCAGCTCAGCAAGGGCAGCGCCGCGGCGATGATCACCGCATCGTGGGTGTACAGCCGCACCACGGCCTCGCGCGTGAGGTAGATGCAGCCTCCCACCACCGCGGCGAGCAGCAAGCCGATCTGCAGGCCGTGGACGCCCACGCGCTGCGCGTCCAGCGGGTCGCCGGCACCGATGCGCTGCGCGACCACGGTGCCCGTGGCGTTGGCCAGCGCAAGCGGCATCATGAACAGCAGCGACACCAGGTTGGCCGCGATCTGGTGGCCGGCCACCGGCGTGGCGCCGATGCGTGAGATGAAGAAGGCCATCGATGTGAAGCCGGTGACCTCGATCAGCAAGGCCATGCCCATCGGGGCGCCCAGCCGCAGCAGCGCGACGAGTCCCGCGCGTCGCGGCGGCGAGAAGGGCCGCCCCTGCAGCTCGAAGCGCGCGTAGAAAGGGTCGCGGCGGATCACCCACCACGCCGCCAGCGCCTGGCACCACATCACCACCGCGGTGGCCGTGCCGCAGCCGGGCGTGCCCATCGCCTCGAACACGAAGCCGCCGGGCAGCGTGAAGCCGTGGATGAACAGCGCATTCAGCGGCACCTTCAGCAGCAGCGCGCCGAGTTGCAGCGCCATCACCGCCTTGGGCCGCGACACCGCCACGTTGAAGCCGCGGTAGGCGGTGAACACGAGCGCCGGCGGCAATGCAAAGGCCAGCGCCGTGAGGTGGCCGCGCGCCTTGGCCGCCACCTGCGGCGAGGCATGCGCCAGCTGCAGGAAGGGCTCGGGCCACAGCAGCAGCGTGCAGCCGAACGCCGACGCGCCGAGCGCGAGCCACACCGCCTGCTGCAGCTCCTCGCCGGCTTCGCGAAAGCGCTGCGCGCCGTAGAGCTGGCCCGCGATCGGCGCGACGGCAAGCACCACGCCCATCAGGCCGATGAAGATCGTGATGTAGGCCGCCGCACCGACCGCGAGCGCGGCCAGGTCGAGCGCCGCATAGCGCGCGATCATCAGCGTGTCGACGGTGCTGAAGGCGAGCACCGCGACCTGGCCGATGAACACCGGCCAGGCCAGCGGCACCAGGCGGCGCGCGGTGTCGACGAGGCGCGGGCTCAACGCTTGTTGTCGCCGTTGGCCGGCAGGCTGCTCGCTGGCGGGTGGTCGACGCCGGTCGCCGCGCGTGCCCGCTCGGCGTAGCGGTTGAAGCGCCAGGCCGTGGCTTCCATCGTGATGCGATGCCAGGTCGCGCGCTTCTCGGCCGGCGTCATCACCGGCCAATGCTGCACCTCGTCTTCGGTGCGTCCGCAGCCCTTGCACACGGCGTCGCCCTGCGCCGTGGAGCAGATGGCGATGCACGGCGCATCGGGGGTGGACGCATACCAGGCGAGCCAGGCGTCGCGCGCCTTCCTCGGCATCGTGTCCTCGTCGCACTCGCTCTCGCGGTAGTAGACGAGCAGCGCATACACCTCGGCCAGCGCGCGCACCTCGGCGCACGCCGTGATGCCGTCGGGAGACGGCGAGCGCATGCGCCACCAGTTGATGGCCGATTCAATGTCGGTGATGTGGATGCCGGCCATCTTCTGTGGCTAGTCGCTCAAGCTCCGCATGACTCGGTCCGGATCAAGCGGACACCGCGGATCCGGCTTCGCCGGTCCGCTGGTGTCGCCCCCTTGAGGGGGAGCGCCGAAGGCGCTACGGGGGTGGGCC
>VBDL01000527.1 GCA_005884255.1 Betaproteobacteria bacterium
CAGGTCGGTCATCGAGATCGGCGTGTTGGTCGCCTGCGCGATGAACACCGCGGCCAGCGTGATGTAGATCGAGAACGCGTCGAGGTTGAACGAGTAGCCGGTGGGGATCACGAGGCCGACGGTGGAGTCGCGCACGCCCATGCGCTTGAGCTTGGACATGATCTGCGGCAGCACGCTGTCCGACGAGGTCGTCGCCAGCACCACCATCAGCTCCTCGCGCAGGTACTTCAGGAATTTCCACAGGCTGAAGCCGCACAGCCGCAGGATGCCGCCGAGCACGACGCCGACGAAGATCACCACCGACAGGTAGAACAGTGCCACCAGCATGCCGAGCTGCCTCAGCGAGCCGAGGCCGTACTTGCCGACCGTGAAGGCGATGGCGCCGAGCACGCCCAGCGGCGCCAGCTTGATGAGGATGCCCATGATCTTGAACAGCACGTGCGAGAGATCCTCGACCAGGTTGGCCACATGCTTGCCGCGATCACCGGCCATCGCCAGTGCGCAGCCGAACAGCACCGCGAACAGCAGTACCTGCAGCACGTCGCCGGTGGCGAAGGCATTGACCACCGTCGTCGGGATCAGCTTCATCAGGAACTCGACGGTGCCGCCGCCGGTGAGCTTGCTCGCGTTCTCGGCGTAGGCGCTCATCGCCTTGGCATCCAGCGCCTTCGGGTCGACGTTCATGCCGACGCCCGGCTGGAACAGGAAGGCCAGCGCCAGTCCGAGGGCCAGCGCGACGGTGGTCACCAGCTCGAAGTAGACGAGCGCCTTCACGCCGACGCGGCCGACGCGCTTCAGGTCGCCGGTGCCGGTGATGCCGTGCACGACAACGCAGAAGACGATCAGCGGAATGATCATCTTGATCAGCTTGATGAAGCCGTCGCCCAGCGGCTTGAGCTGCACCGCGGTCTGCGGCACGAGAAAGCCGAGCAGCACGCCGGCCACGAGGGCCACCAGTACCTGGCCGAACAGGGAACGCAGGAATCGAGGCATCACGGTCTCCAGAAGTCGCTTTGACCACAAGCTTGCATACAAGCAATGTAGGCAAACGATCCGGCGTGCCGATGAGGGCAAACCCGCGCGATTCATGACCCTGCAGTCAAAGCTGCCGGAACCGACTATCTTTTGAGAATCGCTATCGCTCTATCAGGAGGTCGCGCCATGGACGCCCGCAGTGAACTCCAGGCCACGGTGAAGGCGCTGGTGCAGGATGGCAAAGGCATCCTCGCCGCCGACGAAAGCAGCCCGACCATCGCCAAGCGCTTCAAGGCAATCGGCGTCGACTCCACGGAGGCCAACCGGCGCGCCTACCGCAGCCTGATCTTCGCGACGCCGGGCCTGGGCGACTTCATCAGCGGCGTCATCCTCTACGAAGAGACGCTGAACCAGAAAGCCGACGACGGCACGCCGCTGCCGCAGCTGGCGGCGCGCCAGGGCATCGTGCCCGGCATCAAGGTCGACGCCGGCAAGATCGCGCTGGCACTGGCGCCCGACGACGAGGTGACCGAGGGGCTCGATGGGCTGGGCAAGCGGCTGGAGGCCTACAAGTCGCAGGGCGCGCGCTTCGCCAAGTGGCGCGCGGTGTACCACGTGTCCGACACGCTGCCCAGCAGCCTCGCTATCGAGGCCAATGCTCACGCGCTGGCGCGCTATGCGGCCATCTGCCAGGCGCAGGGCGTGGTGCCCATCGTCGAGCCCGAGGTGCTGATCGATGGCGATCACACGCTGGCGCGCTGCGCCGACGTCACCGAGGAGGTGCTGCACGAGGTGTTCCACGCGCTGCACCGCCACCGCGTGCAGCCGGAGTTGATGCTGCTGAAGCCCAGCATGGTGGTGCCGGGCAAGGAGCACGCGACGCAGGCCGCGCCCGCCGAGGTCGCAGAGTGGACCGTGCGCACGCTCAAGCGCACGGTGCCGGCGGCGGTGGCCGGCATCTTCTTCCTCTCCGGCGGGCAGACGCCGGCCGAGGCCACGGCCAACCTCGACGCGATGAACCGGCTGCAGCCCCTGCCGTGGCCGCTGAGCTTCTCCTACGGCCGCGCGCTGCAGGATCCGGCGATGCAGGCATGGAAAGGCCTTGCGGCCAACGCGGCGGCGACGCAGCACGCGCTGCTGCACCGCGCGCGCTTGAACGGCGCGGCACGCCGCGGCGCCTACAGCGTGGCGATGGAGGCCGCGCGGTGACGAACGAGATTCTGTCGATCAGCGCGGTCACGCTGGCCACGCACGACATGCGCCGCGCGCTGCGCTTTTACCTCGCGCTCGGCTTCCCGCTGCGCTACGGCGG
>VBDL01000047.1 GCA_005884255.1 Betaproteobacteria bacterium
CCGCTCGCTGCGGCGCCAGTGACGCGGCGCGCTCGAAGACGAAGATCGCGACGCCGAGTTGCCCGCCGCGGACCAGCGCGAGGCCGAGCGCGCTGCAATACTCCGCGTTCGCGGGCTCCGCGCGCACCGCCTTGCGGTATGCGTTCGCGGCCTGTTCCCAGCGTCCCTCGCCCTCGTACGCGCGGCCCAGCGCGTAGTAGCCGGGGCCGGTGCCGCTCGTGACCCCGTCATCGACCCTCCACAGCCCCTCGACGCGCCATGGCGGCGCCGGCGACGGATCGACGGAATTGCAGCCGGCCAGCGCAAGCGCCAGAGCCAACATCGTCGGAGCGTGAACGCGGTGCATGGTGCGTCCTTTCTGCACGTCAGGTTCAATGTGCGGCCAGCGTCGGCAAGAGCACACGGTAGATCTGGATCATCGCGGGCCCCAGCAGCACGACCAGCAGCGACGGGAAGATGCAGAAGATCAGCGGGAACAGCAGCTTCAGCGCGATCTTCGCGGCCGCTTCCTCGGCGCGCTGGCGGCGCCGCGTGCGCAGCATGTCGGCATGCACGCGCAGCGACGCCGCGATGCTGGTGCCGAAGCGCTCGGCCTGGCTGATCATCGTGACGAAGCCGTCCACCTCGTCGACGCCGGTGCGCATCGCCAGATTGCGCAGCGCGCGCTCGCGGTCGGCGCCGGCGCGCAGCTCCAGGTTCACCAGCCGCAGCTCGTCGCTGAGTATCGGGCTCTTGAGCTGGATGTCCTCGGCCACGCGGTTGAGCGCGGCCTCGGTGCCCAGGCCCGCCTCCACGCACACGGTCATCAGGTCCAGCGCATCGGGGAAGGTCTCGAAGATCTCGCGCTGCCGCGTCGCCACCATCCGGCCGAGCACCACGTTCGGCCCGTAGTAGCCGAACGTCGCCAGCAGCAGCAACAGCGCCAGCAGCGTGTTGCCGCGCCAGTCGGTGCCGGCCATCAGCGCGTAGCCGAGCAGCGGCAGCCCGAGCGTCAGCAGCGACTTCAGCCCGAAGAAGGCCGCCGGTGCCGACGCATCGCGCAGCCCCGCGTGCACGAAGCGCAAGCGCAGGCTCGATTTCTCGAAACCCTCGGCCGGCGCCGACAGCTTGCTGATCGGCCGCGTCAGCGCGGCGACCCATTGCGCCCAGCGATGCTGGCTCGCTGCGCCCGCGTGCGGGTGGCCGAGCACGAGGCTGCGCAAGCGCGCCTGTGCGGCGCTCGGCGCAAGCAGCGAGACCGCGCCCATCACCGCGCCGACCACCAGCACGAACACCAGCGCGAGGAAGCCGTATTCGAAGATCGTCATGTCTTGCCTCCTGCGGACGTCATACCCTGATGCGGATGATTCGGCGCATCCACAGCATGCCCAGCACCATCATCACCATGGCCACGCCGATCAGCTTCACGCCGGCCGGGTCGCTCCACAGCACCGCCATGAACTCCGGATTGATGAGGTTGACCACCAGGCCGACGCCGAAGGGCAGGCAGGTCAGGATGATGGCCGACAGTCGGCCCTCGGCCGACAGCGTGCGCACGTCGCCGAGCAGCTTCAGCCGTGCGCGCACGATGGCGCTGATCTTGTCGAGCAGCTCGGCCAGGTTGCCGCCGGACTCGCGCTGGATCAGCACCGCGACGACGAAGTAGCTCACGTCGGGCAGCGGCACGCGCTGCGCCAGGCGCGCCATCGCCTCGGGCGTCGGCACGCCGTAGTTCATCTCGTCGAACAGCACGCGGAACTCGCGTCCCAGCGGCTCGGACACTTCCTCGCCGACCATCTTGATGGCCGTGGGGAAGGCGTGACCGGCGCGCATCGCGCGGCCCATCAGGTCCAGGGCTTCGGGCAGCTGCTGCTCGAAGCGCGCGATGCGCCGCGCCCGCGCGCGCGACACGCGCAGCCACGGTACGACGCCGAACACCAGCGCGAGCGCGGGCCCGAAGACCGGCGGCCGCCCGAGCAGCCCCGGCAGCAGCAACCCCACCAACGCCAGCCCGAACGACAGCAGGACCAATTCGCCGGGCGACACCGTCGCGCCCGACGCGCGCACCCAGGTCGTCAGCTGCTGCCCCGCCTCGAAGCGATCGAGCAGCGTCTGGAACCACGGCAGCCGGCCTTGCTGCTGCGTGCGCTCGATGGCTACCTCGGCCATCACATCGCCGCGCAGCGCGGCCAGGCGCTCGCGGATGCGCCGCGCCTGCGTGCTCGCGTTCGACGCCCACACGTGGTACAGGCCCTCCAGCGCCGCCACCACGGCGAGAAAGCCGAGCAGCCAGAACAGCAGCATCACGATGTCCATGGCGGGGCCTTTTCAGTGTGGGCGCCGCGTCGGCGCGAATAGGGTTTCGGGCAAGTGGATGCCGTGCGTCACCAGCCGCTCCCACAAGCGCGGGCGGATGCCGGTGGCCGCGAAGTAGCCCTGCACCTTGCCGTCGCCGGCCACGCCGGTCTGGCGGAAGGCGAAGATCTCCTGCATCGTCACCGTGTCGCCCTCCATGCCGGTGATCTCCTGCACGCTGACGATCCTGCGCGAGCCGTCGGTCAGCCTGGAGCCCTGCACGATCACGCTGATGGCCGACGCCATCTGCGCGCGCGAGGCGCGCAGCGGCAGGTCCACGCCGGCCATCGCGACCATGCTCTCCAGCCGCGCCAGCGCATCGCGCGGGGCGTTGGCATGGACGGTCGTCATCGAGCCCTCGTGGCCGGTGTTCATCGCCTGCAGCATGTCCAGCGCCTCGGCGCCGCGCGTCTCGCCGAGGATGATGCGGTCCGGGCGCATGCGCAGCGCGTTGCGCACCAGAGCGCGCTGCGTCACCTCGCCGCGGCCCTCGATGTTCGGCGGCCGCGTCTCCAGGCGCACCACGTGCGGCTGCTGCAGCTGCAGCTCCGCCGCGTCCTCGATCGTCACGATGCGCTCCGAGGCCGGGATGTAGCTGCTCAAGATGTTCAACAGCGTCGTCTTGCCGGAGCCGGTGCCGCCGGAGATCAGGAGGTTGATCTTGGCCTGCGACAGCGCGCCGAGGAACTGCGCCATGTCCTGCGACAGCGACTCGTAGCCCACGAGGTTGTGCATCTGCAGCGGCACCGCGGCGAAGCGGCGGATCGACAGGATCGGCCCGTCGATGGCCAGCGGCGGAATGATCGCGTTGACGCGCGAGCCGTCGGGCAGCCGCGCGTCGACCATCGGGCTCGACTCGTCGACGCGGCGACCCACGCGCGAGACGATCTTGTCGATGATCTTCATCAGGTGGTCGTCGTCGTCGAAGCTCACGTCGGTCAGCTCGAGCCGACCATGGCGCTCGAGGTAGATCTGCTTGTGCGTGTTGACGAGGATGTCCGACACCGTCGGGTCGGCGAGCAGCGGCTCCAGCGGGCCATAGCCGAGCATCTCGAACTGGATGTCGCGCACCAGGCTGCGCCGCTCGCCGGCGTTGAGCACCAGGTTCTCTTCGGCGAGCAGGCGCTCGGGGCTCAGGCTCTCCATCGCCTCCAGGTCGATGCGCTGCAGCAGCAACTGGTGGATCTGCGCCTTCACCGCCTGGTAGGCGCGCGTCAGCGCCGGCCCGGCCTCCGGCTCTTCGGCCAGCGGCGCATAGTCGCTCGCCGCGCCGCCCAATCGATCACGCAAAGTCATGATGGCTCCTTGCAAAGTTCAGGCGCTGGCGCGCAACAGGCCGCCGAGCCAGCCGCCCGAGCGCTTGGCCGGTGCGGGCGCGATGCCGGCGGCCAGCTCGCGCAGCGCGCGCGCGACGGCGCTGCCCGGCGCCAGCCGGTCCACCGGCACGCCCTGGTTGACGGAGGACGCCACCACCTCGTACTGGTTGGGCACGATCAGCAGCTGCTCGACGTCGAGCGTGCGCTTCACGTCCTCCAAGGTGATGTCGCCGCTCTTCTGGTGGCGGTTGACCACCCAGTGCACCTTGCGGCTCGGGTAGTCCAGCGTGCGGAACACATCGCGCAGCCGGCGGCCGTCGCGGATGAACGGCAGCGTCAGCTGCAGCACCACGTACAGGCGATCGCTGGCGTCGAGCGCGTCGAGCGTGACGGCGCTGATCGAGCGCCCGAGATCGACGACGACGATGTCGAACATCGTGCGCGCCAGCGCGAGGATCTCGTGCACGTGCTGCGGCTTCACGTCGGTGGCGAGCCCGGGGTCTTCCGGCGCCGCCAGCACCCACAGGCCCGGCGACACCTGCGCCATCGCCGAGCGCAGCAGCTCGGAATCCAGCCGCTGGATGTGGCGCGCCACCTCGGCCACGCTGCTGACCGGCGGCGTGCTGGTGACGAACAGCGCGGCGTCGCCGAACTGCAGGTTGAGGTCGATCAGCGCGACGCTGCGCTGCCCGCCGGCGGCGAGGATGTGCGCCACGTTGGCGGCGACGAAGGTGGCGCCGCTGCCGCCCTTGCACGACACGAAGCCGACCACCTCGCCGCGCCGCGCCGGCGTTGCCGCCTGCGGCGCGCGCTTGTGCGCCAGGCGCGTGACCGCGCTGCGCACGGCCTCGGCGCTGGCCGGCGCCGGCAGCACCTCGCGCACGCCGACGCGCATCGCGCCGAGCAGGAACTCCGGCGTCAGGTCGTTGCCCACCAGCACGTACTCCAGCTCGGGATGCGCACCGGCCAGCCGCTGCAGCTCGGCGAGGTCGCGCGGCGTCGTCGTCTCCACCACCACCAGCTCCGGCCGGCTGCCATTGACCAGCACGTTCACCTGGTGCAGCGGCTGCACGTCGAGGCTCACGTCGAACGACATGCTGTCGTCGCTGCCGAGCGCAGCGGCCCAGGCCCGGGCGTTGTCCGCGTGCGGGGTGACGATCTTGATCTTCATGGCGCGCCTTCAGTTGCACACCGGGTTGCCGGTGCTGGACATGAACTCCTTGCGCAGCGTCGTGCTGAACGCCGGCAAGTCGATCGACATCGGCACGAAGGGCACGATGGTCTTATAGGTGTAGCCCGTCAGCGAGACACGCACCGCCGTGCAGGTGGCGGCGGTGCAGCTGTTGTCGGCCGCCGGCGGGTTGAGGTAGGTGATGGTGATGTTGGTGTCGACCAGCGCGGGCAGCCGCTCGCTCATGCGCGCCTTGATGTCGGCGTCGTCGATGTCGCACACCACCGCCAGCCGCGCGCCCAGCCGCGTGGCCTCGGTGGCGGCGTTCCACATCCACAGCAGCCGCCCCATGTCGATGACGCCGATCAGCACCGTGAACAACAGGCTCGCCACGAGCGCGAACTCCACCATCGCGGCGCCGCGTTGCGGGGACGGTGCGTGGTGCGATCTCACAGCTGCCCCATCATCGTCACGGAGATGTCTTTGAACGTGATGTCGGGCATCACGAACTGCACCATCGAGCTGTAGGCATAGCCCGTCACGGTGACCGACACCAGGCTGATGACGCCCAGGCCCGTGGGCTGCGCCGCGTGCGTGGCCGGGCAGGACAGCGCGTCGCAGACGGTCACGTTGGCGGTGGTGAGGCCGGGCGCCAGCGGCGAGCCGCTGCACGTCGTGTTGCCGTACGCGGCCAGGCAGCGCGCCTCGGCCTGGGCCGTCGTGTCGCCGGGGCCGTGCTGCGACAGGTACCGCACTGCGTCGCGCGCCGCCTTGTCCAGCGTGTTGTAGGTGTAGATCGCGCGGCCGAATTCTGTGGTGCCGAAGAGCATCAGCAGCAGCGGCGGGAGCAGCAACGCGAACTCGACCGCCGCGACGCCGCGCATGCGACGTGCATGAGCGGGCCAAGCGGACGCCGCGGATCCGGCTTCGCCGGTCCGCTGGTGTCGCCCCCTCGAGGGGGCGGCCGAAGGCCGTAGGGGGTGGTTCATATCACTGCACCAGTGCCGGGACCAGCGGCCCCACCGAGCTCGCATCGCCGGCGACGCCCCACGACGCGCAGGGGCTGCCCGGCAGGTTCGCGAGCCCGCGGTATTCGAGGCGCGAGATCACGTTGTTGCCGCCGTCCTTGCGGTAGGGGTCGAGCAGCAGCACGCAGGCATAGGCGCGGATCGGCGCGAGCGTGCCGCCCCCGAAGCCCGTGCAGTCGAGGATCGGCACGATCGCGAGACGCCGGTTCGCACCGGCGCTCGCATGCTGCGCCGTGGTGGAGGCGTTGTAGGGGTTATTGAAGAATGCCGGGATCACCCAGCTCAGGTCGACCGCCGGCAGGTGGGCCGCGCGCGCCGAGCGGAAGTTCGACACGCCGTTGCCCGCATCGCCGTTGTAGGCATCGCGGCCGAGGCCCCAGTTCTCGGTGCTGTACTCGTAGCCCGTGAAGTCCGGCGGCGCGCTCGACACGTTGTAGGAGCCGCTGCCCGACTTGTACAAGCCGAAGCGCGAGTTGTAGGCGGCCTCCATCGAATTGACGTTGCCGTTCTGTCCCACGCAGCCGGGCGTGCCGCCGCTGCTGCAATTGCCGGCGATGGGCGGCGGCAGGTCGCACTGCCCCGAGCCGGCCATCAAGCAGGCCAGCTCCGCCGCGCCGCCGCCCGGGCAGCCGGGGGTCGGGGCGCCCGGGTTGTAGTCGATCCAGCGGAAGTTGCCCGAGTAGCTGGCACTGCCGCCGGTGTCCTGGAAGTTCATGCTGTACCAGTTGCCGACGACATAACCGTAGTCGGGTGCCGAGGAGCCCGGCTGCACGCACAGGCCCATGGGCAGGCCGCAGCTGCGCTGCGACGGCGCCAGCGCGGCCGTGGCCAGCGCGGCCACGCTTTGGTCGCCGAAGCCCAGCAGCTGCATGAACCACGGCGTGATGCCGTTGCGCTGGATCGTGCAGCGCACGTACCTCGCGTCGCCACCGGGCCCGCTGCCCGCGCTCAGCCACGCGCCGCCGCTCAGCGCATTGCTGAACTCGACCGTCACATCCGCCGAGGCGATGGCATCGCCCTGAAAGCCGACCCTGTTCTTCTGCGCCACGGTCGTGGCTGCAGCATCGGCGCTCGCGAAGGCCTCGGTCGCGATGGATGGCGCGCCGGCCAGCTCGTAGGCGGCGGCCAGCGCGCAACTGTCGGCCGCGTTCTGCAGCTCGGTCTTCGTCACGTACAGCCGGCCGCCGTCCAGCGCCAGCCCGACGAAGCCCACGAGCACGGCCAGCGAGATGCCGACGACGATGGCCACACTGCCGCGCTGCGCCGGGCGCGGGGTGGGCTTGCGATGCAGGGTGCGCGACACGGCCGTGCCTCTCGTGCAGGGCTTTAGCGCGCCGCCGGCGTGCCGCCGCCGACGCCGATGTTGATCACGCTCGTGGCCGGCGGCGCGCGGTAGCTGTCGACCTGGCGATCGACGCTCTCGCGCACGGTACGCCCGTCGCTCGGCGCGCTGGCCGCGGCATGGCGCCGTGGCGCGTCCGGCGCGAGCAGCTGCTGCGCGAGCAGGCCGCGCGTGCCGTCGCCGAAGCGCTGGTCCCAGTTCGGCGAGGTGGACGCCGCGCAGCCGTCGACGCTGAACGGTACGACGATCGCGGCCGCGACCAGCAGGCCGCGCAGGGTGGGTAGATTCAGGCTCATTGCTTCGTCTCCGTCGAGGGTTGGCTGCCGGCGAAGCCGCCGGCGGTGGGGGTGGTGGCCGCGGCGGCGGCAGGCGCCGAGGCCGGCTCGGCGCGGCCCTCCAGACGCCCGTCCAGGATCAGCTCCTTGCGCGTCGGCGGCGTGTAGCCGTCGGTGGGCAGGCGGTAATCCGGCGGCAGCGGCTTCACCAGTCGCGGCGTGATCACGAACACCAGCTCGGAGCGGTCGGTCTGGAACTCGGTGCTGCGGAACAAGGCGCCCAGCACCGGCAGCTCGCCGAGGAAGGGGAAGGCCTTGATGTTGGTCGTCGTGTTGTTCTTGATCAGCCCGCCGATCGCGAAGCTCTGGCCGTCCATCAGCTGCACGGTGGTCTCCGCCTTGCGCGAGGTGAACGAGGGCAGCACGGCATTGATGCCGCCGCCCGAGATCGTCACGCCGGCCGCGTTCAGCTCCGACACCTCCGGGCGCACGCGCAGGTTGATGCGCCCGCCGCCGAGCACCGTGGGCGTGAACTTCACCGACACGCCGAATTCCTTTTCTTCCAGCGTGATGCTGCGTCCGCCCGCGCTGTCGGTTTGACTGACCGGAATGAAAATCTTGCCGCCGGACAGGAAGCTGCCCGTCTGGCCGCTGATCGCCATCACGGTGGGTTCGGCCAGCACCTTCACCAGGCCGTCGGTCTTCTGCATGTTGGCGGTCACGTTCGTGACGCCGCGGCCCGGCACGCTGCCGAAGGTCGTGACGTAGGTCGGGCGGCCCTGCGGGTCGAAGGTCACGGTAACGTTGCCACCCGTTGCGCCGGGAATGCCGTTGACCGTGCCGCCAACCACCGCGTCCACCGAACTGAAGGGCACGCCGTTCGGGCCCGTGCCGGTGATCTGCCCGGCCGCGGCCGCGGCGCCGCCGAAGATGCCCGACAGGAAGCGGATCATCGAGCCGTCGCCGGCCGCGTAGGCGCGCGAGAAGTCGATGCCGAAGCGGTCGAGCAGCGACTTCGAGATCTCCGCCACCTTCACCTCCAGCATCACCTGCTGCGGCGCGCCCACCTCGAGCATGTTGACGATGCGCGCGTTGCGGCTGGCCGCGCTGGCGTTCGTGCCGCCGCCATCGGCGCCGCGCACGTAGGCATTGGCCAGGTCGGTGACGCGCACCAGCGCCTCGGAGTCGCTGACGCTGCCCGAGAGCACGATGGAGTCGAACGCGGCGCTGACCTTCACGCCGCGCTCGGTGGGCAGCAGCTGCTGGATGGTGGCCTGCAGCGCGCCGGTGTCCATGCCGACGACCACGTCGAAGGCCGTGCAGGTGCCGCTGCGGTCGACCATCACGACATTCGTGGTGCCGATGGTCTTGCCGAGCAGGTAGATCTCGCTGGAGCCGAGCAGCAGGACGTCGACGTCGGCCACGCCGGGACGCGCGGCGGCCTGTTCGGCTCTCGTCGATTCGTCCTTCTTCGGCTCGACCTTCTCAGCCGGCCGCGCGGCGCGCGCGTTCTCCGGGTTGCCGAGGAGGATGCGCGCCACCGGCGTCGCCGGCTTGATGACCGTGGACTTGCCCACCGGCACGCTCACCGCCGGCGCAATCTCGACGCGGTTGCACGGCACCGCGGCGCTCTCCGGCGCGCGCGCGGCGGGAGTGCTGGGGGTACTGCGCTGCGCGCCGCGCTGGGCAGGCGCTTGCGCCGCGGTGCCGCAGGCTTGCAGGGCAAGGGCCACCGCGAAGGCGATGCGCGCGACGGTGAAGACGGGGCGGGTCGGCATTGTGATTCTCCCGAAGGGGTGGGCCAGCGTCAGAAGCACTCGCTGACCTTGTTCAGTCCGCGGATCACCTCGACGCAATCGGTGCTGCGCGGCGCGGGTGCGGCGGCGACCAGCGGCGCGGGGCGCGGCGCCATGCGACGCGGGGCCGGTGCAGGGGCCGCCTTGGCGCGCGGCGGCTCGACCTTGGCCGCACCGAGCATCAGTGCCTTGGTGGCACCTGCGGTTTCCGCCGGCTTCGGGTCGGTCTGGTTGCGCAGCACCAGCGACAGCGTGCCGACGCTGCGCGCGAGGTCGAGGATTTCGGCGTCCTTCGGCGCCACCTCCAGCGTGACGGCGCTGACGACCTTCGGCTTGGTACCGTCGCGATCGGCCTCCTGCGCCACCGCGAGCACGAGGATGCGCTCGAGCACGATCTTCGACACCGAGTGGTCCTGGTCGTTGCGCTGCACTCCGTCTTGCTGCGTGTTGACCATGATGTCGACGTAGGTGCCGGGCAGGGCGAAGCCGGCGACGCCGATGACATCGTTGACGCGCACGGTCATCGCGCGCTTGCCTTCGGGCACCACCGCCGACAGGCCGCCCTTGCTGCCCACTGGCGCCAGGCGCGACTCCAGCACCGGCTCGCCGCGGTGCAGGCCGGCGGTGACCACGCGGCCGTCGAGCTTCGTCGCGTCGGTGAAGGCGCCGGGCGGCACGCTGGCCTGCGGCCACTCGACCAGGCGGACCATTTCCGGATTGAGGCGCGAGCCGAGCTCGATCTCGGCGTTGGCCACGGCAACGCGCGTCTTCTCGCCACCTTGCTGTTGCAGCCAGCGCGCCGCGACGGTCACCGCGCCGAGGCCGGCGATGACGGCAATCAGCAGCAATATCAGTCCTCTGGATCTCATGGGCTACTCCTGCGGGTTGTGCTCGAGGGGGACGGCCGAGCCGAAGTACGCCAGCCAGGCCCAGTCGAGCAGTTCGGGCGACATCTGCGGGCGCACGCCGAGGTAGGTGGCGCGGCTGGTGATGAGGTGCAGCAGGTCTTGCGGCAGGCAGGCCAGCAGCGCACGGCGCTCCTGCGCGTGGCGATGCAGCAGCGCATCGAAGGCCTCGCTGTCGAAGGGCACGTCCTCGGTGGCGGCGGCACGCTCGAAGATGCGCTGGTAGTCGCCCAGCGTCACCGCGCCGACGCGGATCTTGTGGCCCAGGCGGCGCAGGAAGGCGGCATCGT
>VBDL01000528.1 GCA_005884255.1 Betaproteobacteria bacterium
TGACCTGCAGCTGACCATCGCGCAGCTCGTCGCCGTCGACGATGTCGATCGACGCCGGCGCCGTCCAGCGCTTCTGGTCCACGGCGGCGCCGGTGATGATCACCGGCTGCAGCGCCCCATCGCTGGTTTGCGCAACGGCGGTAAACGCAACCAAGGTCAGCGCTGCGCCGCCGATCCAGTTACTTGGGCCGAACCGCATCGGCTGTGCCTTGAATGAAGGCCTTGATCTTCTCCACGTCGTCCAGGGTCAGCTTGCCCGTGAAGTCGGGCATGCCACGCGCCATCGCCGGGCCTTTGAACACGAACTTGTCGAGGTTCTCGATGTAGGCCTTGTCCAGGTAGGCCAGGTTCGGGATGTTGCCGCCGCGATCCACGCCCGGCACACCGTGGCAGAACACGCAGTTGGCCACGTACAGGCCGGTGCCTGCGGGCACGTCGGCGGCGCTGTACTTCACGCCGGCGAGCAGCGCGCCCAGGCGGTACTTCACCACCTCGGGCAGCGGCGCCTTGCCGCCGAGCGCGAAGGTGTAGACCGTGCCCGGGTTCTGCGCCTCGGTGTGGCGCGCGGCCAGCCCGTAGACGCCGCCCCAGCCCACGGCCACCGAGACGTACTGCTTGCCATCGACCTCGTACGTGATGGGGGGCGCCACCACGCCGGTGCCGGTCGGCGATTCCCACAGCTTGGCGCCGCTTTTCGCATCGAAGGCCATCAGGCGGCCGTCCGCCGTGCCCTCGAACACGAGGTTGCCCGCTGTCGTGACGGTGCCGCCGTTCCATGGCGAGACATGCTCGTGCGTCCACACCGCCTTCTGCTGCACAGGGTCCCACGCGACCAGCTTGCCCCAGGGCTTGCTCTTGGGCGGCTCGACGTTGACGTAAGTGGCGAGATTCCACCCGGCGTTGCTGTGCGGCGCGCCCGACTGCGCGACGTTGAACTTCCAGTCCTTGTTGTCCATCAAGGTCAGCGGGATGTTGTGCACCGGCATGTAGACCAGGCCCGTCTGCGGGTTGAAGGACATCGCATGCCAGTTGCGCGCGCCGAAGGGGCTCGGAATGACCTCGCGCGGCCGGTCGCCGGCGCGCGCGATCGGCGTCTCGATCGGCCGGCCGTCGGCGCCGTAGCCGGTGGCCCAGTTCACGTCGGTGAAGTTCTTGGCCGAAATCAGCTTGCCGTTGCTGCGGTCGATCACGAAGAAGAAGCCGTTCTTCGGCGCGTGCAGGATGACCTTGCGCGGCTGGCTGTCGATCGTCAGGTCGGCCAGGATCATCGGCTGCGTGGAGGTGAAGTCCCAGTTGTCACCGGGCGTCTCCTGGTAGTGCCACACGTACCTGCCGGTGTCGGGGTCGAGCGCGACGATGGAGGCGAGGTACAGGTTGTCGCCACCCGCAGGGCTGCGCTTGCTGCGCGCCCACGGTGAGCCATTGCCGGTGCCCACGTACATCAGGTTGAGCTCGGGGTCGAAGGTCAGCGTGTCCCAGGCCGTGCCGCCGCCGCCGAACTCCCACCACTTGGCCGAAGGGTCCCAGGTCTTGGCGGCGCGCGCCATCGACTCGTCCTCGAACGGCTTGCTCGGGTCTCCGGGCACGGTGAACCAGCGCCACTTCTGCTCGCCGCTGTCGGCGTCGTAGGCGGTGATGTAGCCGCGCACGCCGTACTCGGCGCCGCCGTTGCCGATGATGACCTTGCCCTTGAAGACGCGCGGCGCCCCGCTGATCGTGTAGTGGTACTTGCGGTCGATGACAGTGTCGCGTTCCCACACCTTGCGTCCGGTGGCCGCGTCGAGCGCGATCAAGCGGCCGTCGTAGGACGCGACGAACACCTTGCCCTGGTACAGCGCGACGCCGCGGTTGGCCACGTCGCAGCAGCCGGTGTAGCCCTTGTCGCGCGGCACCTGCGGGTCGTACGCCCACAGGCGCTTGCCGGTGCGTGCGTCGATGGCATGCACGATGCTCCACGGCGCGGTGACATACATGATGCCGTCGACGACCAGCGGTGTTGCCTCGACGCCGCGCACGGACTCCATGTCGTAGGACCACGCCAGGCCCAGGTCCTTGACGGTGGCGCTGTTGATCTGGTCCAGCCGCGAGAAGCGCT
>VBDL01000539.1 GCA_005884255.1 Betaproteobacteria bacterium
TGACAGCGCTGAATGCCTACCAGGTGCATCCTCACCACAAGGCCGTCAGCGCGCAGCTCGGGCCTTTGCGCGACACGCGCCACGTCCTCGACTACAACATTCCCTAGGAGATCCGCACGATGAGCACGCCCGTTCAGCAACTGTTCGACCTGAGCGGCCAGACGGCGCTCGTCACCGGCGGCTCGCGCGGCCTCGGGCTGCAGATCGCCGAGGCGCTCGGCGAGGCGGGCGCGAAGATCCTGCTCACGTCGCGCAAGGCGGCCGATCTGGAAGAGGCGGCGGCCGACCTGCAGGCCAAGGGCATCGACACGCGCTGGATCGCGGCCGATGCCAGCGATGCGGCGCAAGTGCAGCGCGTCGCCGACGAGGCGATGCAGCGGCTCGGGCAGGTCGACATCCTCGTCAACAACGCCGGTGCCACCTGGGGCGCGCCGGCCGAGGAGCACCCGCTGGAAGCGTGGGACAAGGTGATGAACCTCAACGTGAGGAGCATCTTCCTGTTCAGCCAGGCCATCGCACGCGCAAGCATGATCCCGCGCAAGAGCGGGCGCATCATCAACATCGCCTCTATCGCGGGCCTCGGCGGCAACCCGCCGCAGATGAACACCATCGCCTACAACACGAGCAAGGGCGCGGTGGTCAACTTCACGCGCACGCTGGCCGCGGAGTGGGGCAAGTACGGGATCACCGTCAACGCGCTGGCGCCCGGCTTCTTCCCGAGCAAGATGACCAAGGGCGTGCTCGACGCGTGGGGCGCCGAGAACCTCGCGCGCCACGCGCCGCTCAACCGCATCGGTGACGACGACGACCTGAAGGGTGCCGCGCTGCTGTTCGCCTCCGCTGCCGGCAAGCACATCACCGGCCAGATCCTCGCAGTCGATGGCGGCGTCAGCGCCGTCACCGGAGCCTAGGAAATGCAGTTCCAGGTCCACATCCCCTTCGTCGAGATGCTCGGCTTCGAGCTGCTGCGCTTCGAGGGCGGCGATGCGGAGATCGCGCTCACGCTGCGCGACGAGCTCACCAACTCCTGGGGCGTGGTGCATGGCGGCGTGACGATGACCCTGCTCGACGTGGTGATGGCGCACGCCGCGCGCAGCCCCGACAGCGCCGGCGGCGAACCGAAGCCCGGCGTGGTGACGGTGGAGATGAAGACCAGCTTCATGAAGCCTGGGCTCGGCCGGCTGCTCGCCAGCGGGCAGATTCTGCAGCGCACCGCGTCGTTCGCGTTCTGCCAAGGTTCGGTGTTCAACGAGCAGGACGAGCTGATCGCCCACGCCACCGGCACCTTCAAGTACATGAAAGCCTTGCCGTCCGGCGGACGCAAGATCCATCGACTCAACGCATCGGATTGAGATTCACCATGGCAACGAACAAGCAGATCCATCTCGTCTCGCGCCCGCACGGCGAGCCGACCGTCGACAACTTCAAGCTCGTCGAGGCGCCGGTGCCCGAGCTGAAGGACGGCCAGGTGCTCGTGCGCAACCACTACCTGAGCCTCGACCCCTACATGCGCGGCCGCATGAACGATGCGAAGAGCTACGCGCTGCCGCAGCCGCTGAACGAGGTGATGGGGGGAGGCACGGTGGGCGAGGTGGTGGCGTCGAAGAGCGACGCCTTCCAGCCGGGCGACAAGGTCGTCGGCATGGGCGGCTGGCAGGAGTACACGGTGATCTCGGCCGAGCAGCGCGGCATGCTGCGCAAGGTCGACACCACGCACATCCCGCTGTCGGCCTACCTCGGCGCGGTGGGCATGCCCGGCGTCACCGCGTGGTACGGCCTGGTGAAGATCATCGACCCGAAGGCGGGGCAGACCGTGGTGGTCAGCGCGGCCAGCGGCGCCGTGGGCACCGCGGTCGGGCAGCTGGCCAAGGTGCGCGGCTGCCGCGCGGTGGGCATTGCGGGCGGGCCGGACAAGTGCAAGTACGTGGTCGACGAGCTCGGCTTCGATGCCTGCATCGACTACAAAGAGCACAAGGACCTGAAGTCGCTCACCACGGCGCTGAAGGAGGCCTGCCCGAACGGTGTCGACGGCTACTTCGAGAACGTCGGCGGCATGATCCTCGATGCGGTGATGCTGCGGCTGAACGCCTTCGCGCGCATCGCGCTGTGCGGCATGATCTCCGGCTACAACGGCGAGCCGATCCCGATGGCCGCGCCGCAGCTCTTGCTGACCAACCGCGTGAAGCTCGAAGGCTTCATCGTCAGCGAGCACATGGAAGTCTGGCCCGACGCGCTGAAGGAGCTGGGCACGCTGGTCGCTACCGGCAAGCTGAAGTACCGCGAGACGGTGGCGCAAGGCATTGCCAGCGCACCCGAGGCCTTCCTCGGCCTGCTCAAGGGAAGGAACTTCGGCAAGCAATTGGTGAAGCTGGTTTGAAGTTCACGTGGTCGCGCTTTGAAGAGCTCGGCGTGCATGCGCTGTACGACGTGCTCGCACTGCGCTGCCGCGTCTTCATCATGGAGCAGGGCGCCTATCAAGACCCCGACGGCCTCGACCAGCATGCATGGCACCTGCTCGGCCGCGATGACGCGGGCCGCTTGCTCGCTTATCTGCGCGTGGTCGACCCCGGCATGAAGTACGACGAGCCATCGATCGGCCGCGTGATCACCGCGCCGGAAGCGCGCGGCACCGGTGCCGGCAAGGCCCTGATGCGCGAAGGCATTGTGCGCTGCATGCAGGCTTGGCCGGGCCGCGCGATCCGCATCAGCGCGCAGGCGCGGCTCGAGCGCTTCTATCGCGAGCTGGGTTTCCAACCGGTCGGCGACGAGTACCTCGAAGACAACATTCCGCATCTCGGACCCAGGAGCTGATTCTTCATCACTACGCGACCTCGCCGTTCTCGGAGAAGGTGCGGCTGATCCTCGGCTACAAGGGCCTCGCATGGCGCTCGGTCACCGTGCCGGTGATCATGCCCAAGCCCGACGTGATCGCGCTGACCGGCGGCTACCGCAAGACGCCGTTCCTGCAGATCGGCGCCGACATCTATTGCGACACCGCGCTGATGGCGCGCTTGATCGATGAGCGCCACCCCGAGCCGCCGCTGTATCCGCAGGAGATCGCCGGCACCGCGCAGATGCTCGCGCAGTGGGCCGACACCATCCTCTTCTGGACCGCCATTCCGTACACGATGCAGCCGGCCGGCGTGGCTGCGCTGTTCGGCAATGCGCCGCCTGAAGTGCTGAAAGCCTTCGCCGCCGACCGCGCGCCCTTCACATCGAACATGGTGCGGCAGACACCGGCCGATGCCACCGCCGGCCTGCACACCTACCTCGGCTGGCTGGAAACGCACTTGGCCGACGGCCGCGAGTTCCTCGTGCGCGGCGCCGCCAGCATCGCCGACTTCTCCGTCGCGCATTGCCTGTGGTACGTGCACCGCGCGCCGGAACTGGCGAAGATCCTCGACGGCTATCCGAAGCTGTCCGCATGGTTGCAGCGCGTGCGCGCCTTCGGCCACGGCGAGTCGACGCCGATGACGAGCGCCGCGTCGCTGGACATCGCCGCGAAGGCCAAGGAACACGCCCCCACCGAGATCGAGGCTGGCCTCGGTTTCGCGGCCGGCGATGCGATCACCGTGATGCCCGTCGACTACGGCCGCGACCCCGTGCCCGGCACGCTGGTCGGTCTGACGCGCCATGAGGTGGTGATCGAGCGTCGCGACGAGCGCGCCGGCACCGTGCATGTGCACTTCCCGCGCCTCGGGTTCCAGATCAAGCACCAGGAGCAGAGCAAATGAAGAGCTTCAAGGGCCGCACCGCCGTGATCACCGGCGCGGCATCGGGCTTCGGCCTCGAGGCCTCGCGCATCGCCGCGCGCGAAGGCATGAACGTCGTGATGGCCGACGTGCAGCAGGATGCGCTGAACCGCGCCTCCGCCGAGATCGAGGGTCTCGGCGCCAAGGTGCTGCCGTTCCGGCTCGATGTGTCCAAGGCTGCGGAAGTGGAAGCGATGGCCGCCGCCACCGTGCAGCGCTTCGGCGTGCCGCATTTCGTGTTCAACAACGCCGGCGTGGGGGCGGGCGGGCTGATCTGGGAGCACACGCTGAAGGACTGGGAGTGGGTCATCGGCGTCAACCTGATGGGCGTGGCGCACGGCATTCGCGTGTTCACGCCGCTGATGCTGCAAGCCGCGAAGAAGGACCCCGGCTACGAGGGCCACATCACCAACACCGCATCGATGGCCGGCATGGTGAACATGCCCAACATGGGCGTGTACAACGTGACCAAGCACGCCGTGGTGTCCTTGAGCGAGACGCTGTACCAGGACCTGTCGCTGGTCACCGAGCAGATCCATTGCTCGGTGCTGTGCCCGTACTTCGTGCCCACCGGCATCCACCAGTCGGAGCGCAATCGCCCGAGCGAGATGCAGGACGCGGGCGCCAAGCCCACGCGCAGCCAGCTGATCGCGCAGGCGATGAGCGACAAGGCCATCGCGTCGGGCAAGGTCAGCGCGGCGCAGGTCGCGCAGTACGTGTTCGACGCGATCGCCACCGAGCGCTTCTACGTGTTCAGCCACCCGCACGCGATCGGCGTGGT
>VBDL01000048.1 GCA_005884255.1 Betaproteobacteria bacterium
CCTGCGTCACCGGCAGCGCGGTATCGGTCAGCAGCTGCTTGGCCAGCAGCAGTCGCTGCGTGGTGAGGTAGTCGATCGGCGACACGCCGTGCGCCTGCATGAAAATGCGCCGCAGGTGGCGATCGGTCACGCCCAGCTGCTCGGCGATGCGCGGCAGCGCCGTCTCGCCGCTGCCGCTGCGCGCCGCCTGCTCCAGCATGCGCGCTGCGTGATGCGCCAGCACCTGCGACGAATCGACCAGCGACAGCCCCGGCGCCAGCTCCGGCCGGCAGCGCAGGCAGGGGCGAAAGCCATGCGCCTCGGCGCTTGCCGCGTTGGCGTAGAAGCGGCAGTTCTCGCGCCGCGGCGTGCGCACGCGGCACACCGGGCGGCAGTACACGCCAGTGGACGTGACGCCAACGAAGAGCCGCCCGTCGAAGCGCGCATCGCGCGATTGCAGCACCGCGTACCAGCGCGGGTCGCGCTCGCCGACGCTGCCGCCGTTGCCGATGTCCAGGGAAAGGTCCATGGCGCGATGATAGGCAGCGCGCCGGCCCGTGCTGGCCGTTTTCGGACCTGTGCCTGAAGCGGGCATTCGACCGATCGAACGGCAAGTCACAAGCGTGAGTCGCGCGCTGCCTACAATCGGCGGCCCAGGAGGACTCCCGTGCAAGCCAATCCATCTGTCTTCAAGGCTTATGACATCCGCGGCATCGTCGGCACCACCATCGACGAACGCTTTGCCGAGCACCTCGGCCGCGCCTTTGGCAGCGAGGCCGTGCGGCTGGGCGAGAAGGCGGTTGCCGTGGGCCGCGATGGCCGACTGTCCGGCCCTGCGCTGTCGGCCGCGCTGATCCGGGGCCTGAAGTCCACCGGCCTCGATGTCGTCGATCTCGGCGCCGTGACCACGCCGATGCTCTATTACGTGGCCGCCACGCGCGCGCAGCATGGCTGCTCCAGCGGCATCCAGGTGACCGGCAGCCACAACCCGAAGGACTACAACGGCTTCAAGATGGTGCTGGCCGGCCGCGCGATCTATGGCGACGACATCCAGCGCCTGCGCCATCGTATGGAGGCCGAGAACTACGTGAAGGCCGGCGGCCGCGCGGCCACGATGGACGTTCTCGCCGAGTACACGAAGCGCATCGCCAGCGACTGCAAGCTCGAGCGCAAGATGAAGATCGTGGTCGACTCCGGCAATGGCATCCCTGGCGCCAGCGCCCCGGGCATCCTGCGCGCGCTCGGCTGCGAGGTGATCGAGCTGTACTCCGAAGTCGACGGCGACTTTCCGAATCACCATCCGGACCCGAGCAAGCCGGAGAACCTGGTCGAGCTGATCGCCACCGTGCAGCGCGAGGGCGCCGAGCTGGGCCTCGCGTTCGATGGCGATGGCGATCGCCTCGGCGTGGTCACCACCGACGGGCAGATCATCTATCCCGACCGGCAATTGATGCTGTTCGCGCGCGACGTGCTGCAGCGCAGGCCCGGCGCCAGCATCATCTTCGACGTGAAATGCACGCAGCGCCTGGCGCCGGCGATCCGCGATGCCGGCGGCGTGCCGCTGATGTGGAAGACCGGCCACTCGCTGATCAAGGCGAAGCTCAAGGAAACCGGCGCACCGCTGGCCGGCGAGATGAGCGGCCACATCTTCTTCGCCGAGCGCTGGTACGGTTTCGACGATGCCACCTACACCGCTGCGCGGCTGCTGGAGATCCTCTCGCGCAGCAGCGACCCGAGTGCGGTGCTCAATGCGCTGCCGACGAGCTTCAACACGCCCGAGCTCAACGTGCCGTGCGCCGAGGGCGAGCACCACGCGGTGATCGACCGGCTGCGCGCCACGGCGCGCTTCGATGGCGCCAACGAGATCGTCACCATCGACGGGCTGCGTGCCGACTATGCCGACGGCTTCGGCCTCGTGCGTGCGTCCAACACCACGCCGGTGCTGGTGCTGCGCTTCGAGGGCCACACGCCCGAGGCATTGGAGCGCATCGAAGGCGACTTCATGGCCGCGCTGCGCGCCGTCAAGCCCGACGCGCAGGTCGGTGCGTCAGCTCACTGAACGAATGACGACCCCCACGCTTGCGGCTGCGCCGCTGCGCTGCCCCCCGAGGGGGCGTTCAGCCGCCTTGAGGCGGCTCGGCGGCGCCTGAAGTGCGAGTCCTCATCGTCAAGCTCTCGTCGCTCGGCGACGTGGTGCACTCGATGCCTGTCGTGCACGACATCCGCGCGTCGTTTCCAGACGCGCGCGTCGACTGGGTCGTCGAACCGGGCTTCGCGCCGATGCTGCGGCGCCTGACCGGCATCGGCGAGGTCATCGAATGCTCGCTGCGGCGCTGGCGCGGCGAGTGGTGGAGCTACCAGACGCGTGTCGAATGGAAGGCTTTCGTCACGCAGCTGCGGCGCGAGCACTACGACGCCGTGCTCGATCTGCAAGGGTTGACGAAGTCGGCGCTGATCGCGCGGCTGGCGCGCTGCACGCCCGGCGGGGTGCGCTTCGGGCTGGCCAACCGCACCGACGGCGCCGGCTGGGAGCCTCCCGCACGCTGGCTGGCGGACAAGGCGATCCGCATCCCGCCACGCACGCATGCGCTGGACCGCTCGCGCGAACTCGCCGCCCAGGCGTTGGGCTATGGCCTGCAGGGGCCTCCGGTGTTCGGCCTGCGCGCCATCGGCAGCAGCGCGGCAGCGGCGCGCAGCGTGGTGTTCGTGCACGGCAGCTCGCGCGACGACAAGCTGTGGCCCGAGGCTAACTGGATCGCGCTCGGCAAGCGGCTGGTGGCCGACGGCTGGCGCATCGTGCTGCCGCAGGGCAGCGATGAGGAACAAGCGCGCGCACGGCGCCTCGCGCATGCCATCGGCGATGCCTATTGCGAGCTGTGGCCGCGCATGAACCTCGGCCTGCTGGTCGATCGCCTCGGTGCGACGCAAGGTGTGATCGGCGTCGACAGCGGGCCGAGCCACATCGCTGTGGCGCTCGATCTGCCGCACGTGCAGCTCTACAACTTCCCCACCGCGTGGCGCACCGGGCCGCAGGCAGCGCACGGGCATCGTCACCAGGTGTCGGTGGGTGGCGATTCGCCGCCCCTGCTCGACGACGTGTGGAGCGCCTGGCACCAGGTCGCCGCGGTCAGCGGCCTCGTCACATGAAGCCTCTTCTGGCGCGCAGCGCCTACTCGGCGCTGCTGAGCCTGATCGAGCCGCTGTATCTGTTGCGGCTGTGGTTGCGCGGGCGGCGCGAGCCCTTGTACCGGCATGCGATCGGCGAGCGGCTGGGCCGCTATCGAGGCACGGCGAGCGAAGGCTGGCTGTGGGTGCATGCGGTGTCGCTCGGTGAGACGCGCGCTGCCGCGTCGCTGATCGCAACGCTGCGCGAGCGGCTGCCGGGCTGCCGGCTGCTGCTCACGCATGGCACCGCCACAGGCCGCGAAGCGGGCCAGGTCTTGCTGCACGAAGGCGACCGCCAAGTCTGGCTGCCCTACGACACGCCCGCCGCCGTGCAGCGCTTCTTTGCGCAGTTCCGGCCGCGCGTCGGCGTGCTGATGGAGACCGAGATCTGGCCCAATCTGCTGGCTGCGGCACAGTCGGCCGGCGTGACCATGGTGCTGGCCAACGCGCGCCTGAGCGAGCGCAGCCAGCGCAAGGGGCAGCGGCTCGAAGCGGTGCTGCGCCCCGCCGTGCAGAGCCTCGACCTCGTGCTTGCGCAGACCGACGACGATGCGCGGCGCCTGCGCGAGGCCGGTGCGCAAGACGTGCGCGTGTGCGGCAACCTGAAGTTCGACATGACGCCCGATGCCGCACTGCTGGCGTGCGGCCGCGCGTGGCGCGCGCGCGGCACGCGCCCGGTGGTGCTGGCCGCCGTCACGCGCGAAGGCGAAGAAGCCTCCCTGCTCGATGCGTGGGCGGCGCAGGCCGCGCCGCGGCCGTTGCTGCTCATCGTGCCGCGCCATCCGCAGCGCTTCGACGAGGTGGCCGCGCTGGTTCGCACGCGCCGCTTGTCGCTGGCGCGGCGCAGCGACTGGAGCGCGGAAGGGCCGGACTCCGAGGCAGCAGCGATGGACGTGTGGCTCGGCGACTCGATGCGCGAGATGCCGCTGTACTACGCACTCGCCGATGTGGCCTTGCTCGGCGGCAGCTTCGCGCCGCTGGGCGGGCAGAACCTGATCGAGGCCGCGGCCTGCGGCTGCCCGGTGGTGATGGGCCCCCACACCTTCAACTTCACCGAGGCGGCGGAGCTGTCCTTGGCAGCAGGCGCATCGCTGCGCGTTCCCGACATCGCCGAGGGCGTGCGCCGCGCCATCGAGCTGGCGCTCGGCAGCGAGCGTGCGGCCTGGTCGCTGCGCGCGCAAGGCTTTGCCGCCAAGAATCGCGGCGCCGCGCAGCGCATGGCGGGCCTGATCGCCGAGCGCCTGCGCCTCAACCCTTCAACAGCGCCAGCGGCCTGAGCGTTTCGCTGCCGGGGAACACCTCGCGCTCGAGCACCGCGCGCGAGAGTTGCAGCTGCTCGGCGAGCACCGGTTTCAATACCGCGCGCAGATCGGTGGTGATGCGCAGGTCCCGGCCCTCGAAGCGCTCGCGGGGCCCCAGCCCCGGCCAGTCGGCCAGAACGCGGCCGCCGCGCACTGCGCCACCGAGCACGAAGGCCGCGCCGCCGCTGCCATGGTCGGTGCCCAGCGTGCCGTTGATCGCCACCTCGCGGCCGAACTCGGTGGCCACGACGACCACGCTGCGCGACCACACGTCGTCACCGGCCGGGCTGCGCAACGCGTCGCGTAGCGCGGCGAGCGCCGCATCGAGCGTACGCAGGTTGTTCGACAGTGCGCCGCCCGGCGCGGCCTGGTTGGCATGGCTGTCCCACCCCCCCATCTCCAGCACGGCGGCCTGCGGGCCATCGGGCCGCGCGAGGAACTCGCCGGCCTTGCGTGCCAGTGCCACCGCCTGGCCATTGCCGCGAGCCATCGGCTCGCTGGCCATCGGCGCGTCGGCATGCAGCCCCTTGGCGCGCTCCAGCGCTTGCGCCAGCGCCGCATCGCGCACGTACATCTGCTGCAGGCGCATCACCAGGTCGGCATTCGGTTCCGGCAGCGCCGAGGGTGCCCAGCTGTCGATCTGCGCCGGGCCGCGCAGCACGAGAGGCACCGCGGTGTTGATCGCGATGCCGCGCTGCGCGCCGGCGGCCAGCGCGCGGCCGAGCCAGCCGGTGGAAAGCTCATAGGGCCGGGTACCGCCCGACTCGAGCACCTGCTGCGCATCGAAGTGCGAACGCTCGCGATAGGGCAGGCCGGCGGCGTGCACGACGAGCAGTTCGCCGCGGCCGTACATGGCATGCAACTGCGTCAGCAGGGGGTGCAGAGCGAACGGCCCCTCCAGCGGCTGCGGTGTTGCATTGAAGGCGGTGAAGTCCGCGAGCGCGCCGCGTGCCGGCGCGAACTCGAGGTCGCCAATGGCGGGCACGGCGGTCAAGCCATCCAGGCCGCCGCGCAGGATCACGAACACGAAGCGCCGGCCGGTGGGCGAGCCGCTGCCGGCGAAGCTCAGCGTGGCCGCTGGCAGCGCGGCCGCCATCGAGAGGGCCGCACGCACGAAGCGGCGGCGTGAAGGTTCGAGGCTCATATCGTCTCCCCTTTCAGCGGCGCTGGAACTCGGGGGCCATCAGCAGCAGCACCAGCGCTTGCGGCCCATCGGCCGCGCGCTCGATCTCGCGTGCACTGTGCTCGCCGAGCAGGGCGCCGAGGCTGTCGCGGGCGATACGGCGTGCGTCGATGCCGCGGCCGATGCGCTCGGCCACCCGAGAGGCCCATTCGACGCGCTTCCATACCGCATCGGGGCCCAGCCACTCGTCGGCACGGTCGGGCCAGCCGGCAGGCGAGGGCGCGGCCTGTACGCGCTGCCCCAGCTGCGCAATGCCGGCGTCTCCGCGCCCATGCGCGAAGGCCTCGTCGCCGAGGCGCAGCATGCGGGCGGTGGAGACGACGAACTCTTCGGGCGTCTTCAGCTTGACGGGCGGTGTGGTCCACGCCTCGGGCGCGGCCACCAGTTCGCGGTACAGCGAGGGAAGATCGCCACCGCTGCGTTCGAAGCGATGCGCGAGTCGATCGACCAGCGCTGGCGGCGGGTCATCCGCGACGAAATGGCGCGCCAGCTTGGTGGCAATGAAGCGCGCCGTCGACGGATGGTGCGCGAGGTCGTGCAGCACGGCGGGCAGCGCTGCCTCGCCCTCCGCGTAGCGCTTGCCAAGCACGAGCTTCGAGCCGGGTTCGTGCCACGCGGCATCGAACCAGGAAGCTTCATCGCCGCGCGGCTGCTGCGGCACGCGCCAGCCGGTGAGCACGGCGGCGAAAGCGGTCACGTCGGCCTGCGAATAGCCTCCATTCACCCCAAGCGTGTGCAGCTCCAGCACTTCTCGCGCGAGGTTCTCGTTGAGTCCGCTGATGCGCGGTGCACGCTCGTCGCCCCTGCGACGCGCGAGCCGCGCGACGATGCGCGAATGCGGGCCGGCCGACAGATGGTTGTCGAGGTAGCGCAGCATGCCGGCATGCGTGACCGCGTGCTGCAGCAGCGCCTCGAAGGAGCCTCCGATGTACGGGCGGATCGCCTCGCGCTCGTAGGCGCCGACCAGGCCGCGCGCGCTGGCCTTGGCCATCGACACCGTGAAGTGATTGCACCAGAACATGGCCAGCCGCTCGGCGAAGGGCCGCGTCGTCGTCGCGGCGGTGCGCAATCGCGCCTGCAGGTCGGCCTGGACCAGCGCGTGCAGGTCGTCCGTGGCCGCGGCGTCGGACTGCCGCTTGGCGCGCTGGAACTCGGCGATGCGGCGCAATGCTTCGGCGCTGCTGGGCAGGGCCTCGCCTCGCAATGGTTCGGCTGGGCCGATCTGCGCCAGCAGCCAGCTCTGCGGATCACCTTGAATGGCGGATAGCGTGGGCTCGCCGAGGCCGAAGCGATGCGCCGCCATCGCGGTGGCAGCGGACGAGGAAGGGCTCATCCTCGCGCAACGGTGCGCGAGCGCGGCGGTGCACAGCGCTTACCCGGCCGCCGATGAAAAGAAGCGTAAAGCCGCGAGCGCTACTTGGCGAGCAGCGTGTTGGCCGCGTTCACGTCCTCGGGCCGCAGTTGGCCGGTGGCCTGGCGCAGCTTCAGGTTGCCGACGATGACGTCGTAGCGGCCCTTGGCCAGGTCGGTGCGCGTGTTGTAGAGCTGCGTCTGCGCGTTGAGCACGTCGAGGTTGACGCGCACGCCGACCTTGTAGCCGAGCTGCGTGGCTTCGAGCGCGAGCTGGCTCGACGCCTCGGCGGCTTCCAGCGCCTTCACGCGCGCCTCGCCCGACTGCACGCCGAAGAACGCGGCGCGCGTGCCCTGCGCCACGGTGCGGCGCGCGTTCTCGAGATCCTCGCGCGCCTTCTCTTCCAGCGACAGCGTTTCCTTGACGCGGTTCTGGATCTGGTAGCCGGCGAACAGGGGCACGCTCAGCGTGACGCCGATGCTACTGCTCGTGCCGTTGCCCGAAGTGTCGAAGCCGACCGCCGAGCCAGAGAGCCCGAGCGTCTGTCCGCTGACCGATGCATGGTTGCGCCCGTAACTGCCGGTTAGCGCCACGGTCGGCAGATGGCCGGCGCGCGCCTTCTCGGTCTCTAGCTTCGCCACCTCGTAGCCCAGGCGCGCCTGCTCGACGGCCGGGCTGTTGCCTTCGGACGCGTTGACCCATTGCTCGGCACTGTCGGTCACGGGCGGCAGCACCGCCGGTTGCGCGAGCGGCTTGGGCTCGACCGCGGGTCGGCCCACGAGCTGGGCGAGGAAGGCGCGCTTGGTGCGCAGGTCGTTGTCGGCGGCGATTTCCTGCGCGGTGGCCAGGTCGAAGCGGGCCTGCGCTTCGCGGGTGTCGGTGATCGTTGCGGTGCCGACCTCGAAGTTGCGCTTGGCCGACGCGAGCTGCTCGGTGATCGCGGTCTTGTTGGTCTGCGCGCTGAGCAGTGTGTCTTGCGCGGCCAGCACATCGAAATAGGCCTGCGCGACGCGCACGATCAGGTCTTGCTCGGCGGCGCGCAGTTGTGCCTCGGCCACCTGCACGCCGCGCTCGGCCTGCGCGATCTGCAGGTCGTTGGGGCGATTGAACAGGTTCTGCTGCGCCTTCAGCGTGGCGCGCGTGTCGGTCTGGTGCGAGCTGAGGTTGGTGAGATAGGGCGTATCGCTGTTCGAGCGGGTGCTGCCCACGTCGAGGCTCACGCCGGGGCGGCGCAATGCGTAGGCCTGCTCCGCCCTGTAGCGCGCCGACTCAGTCTGCGCCTTCACGCCGAGGTAGGTCGCGTCGTAGCCGCGTGCCGCGTCGTAGAGCTCCGCCAGGCTTTGCGCGCGCACGGCCGAAGACAATCCCAGCGCAAGCACGAGCGGGGTCAGGCGCAGGGCGCTGCGGATCGACGGGCTAAGGCGCGGAAGCGTCATGGTGGGTCCTCGAGGTTTCTTGTTCAGGCAGCGCTTCGCGAAGCGCAGCGCGGTTTATATCCGCGGCGGGTGCCGCCGCGCGCGACCGATGCGACGAGTTGCCGACTTCGCGGGTTGTGTTGACACTGGCAAGCGACAGGCTGCAAGCGCTGCACCCCGCATCAGAAGGTGAAGCGCGTGGGCTCGTCGAAGCCCAGCAGGCGCGGTGCGATGGTGTCGAACAGCTCGCGGCTGGCCCATTCGCGCTCGCCGTGGCGCGTGACCAGCGTGGCGCGCATCACCGGCTCGCTGCCGACGACGGCGATCAGCTTGCCGCCGACTTTCAGTTGATCGAGCAGGCGCTGCGGCACGCTGGCCACCGAGCCCGACAGCATGATGGCGTCGAACGGCGCCTCGCTCGGCTGGCCGGCGGAGCCGTCGCCTTCGATCACACGCGCATTGACGATCGATGCGCGCTTCAAGTTCTCGGACGCGAGGCGCGCGAGCTCGGGCACGATCTCCAGCGTCAGCACCTGCTGCGCCTTGTGCGCCAGCAGCGCGGCCATGTAGCCCGAACCGGCGCCGATCTCCAGCACCTCGTGGTGGCGTTGCACGCCGAGTTCCTGCAGCAGGCGCGCCTCGAGCTTGGGCTCGAGCATGCACTGGCCGCGGGCGCCGCCTTCGCGCAGCGGCACTTGCGTGTCGATGAAGGTGAGGGCGCGGTAGGCCGGCGGCACGAAGTCTTCGCGCTTGACCACCGCCAGCAGTTCCAGCACGGCCGGGTCGAGCACATCCCAGGGGCGGATCTGCTGCTCGATCATGTTGAAGCGGGCTTGTTCGATGTTCATGGCACTCGTTCCTGCGAGGGGGGCGTTGGGGCGACCGGCGATTCTATTTCGCGGTCGCCTTCGCCTTGGCGGCGGGACGGGGTGCCTCAGCTGCGGTTGGGCTGGTCTGCATGCCATGCAGCATCAGCTCGATGTGGTCGCGGATGAAGCGGTGCGGATCGATGTCGTGCTTGTGCTGCGCACAGGCGCCGATCGAGTGCTTGTGCAGGCACAGCATCACCATCGGCAGCACCAGTGAATGCACGACGGTGGGCACGTCGAGCTTGCGGAACTCGCCGCGGTCGATGCCGCGCTGCACGATGCTGCCGATCACGCGCTCGCCGGGCTCGATGACCTCCTGCACGTAGAAGTCGGCGATCTCCGGGAAGCCGCGCACTTCGGTGATGACGAGCTTGAACACGCCTGATGCGGGGCTGTCGAACACACCTTGCCACCAGCGCGATAGCACCTCGACCAGCAGCGTGGAGGTCGGGCCGACATAGCGCTCGACTTCCAGCGCGCCGGCGGCGATCTGACTGGACAATTGCTGGCGGATCACCGCCTTGAGCAGCTCTTCCTTGCTCGGGTAGTAGAGGTACAGCGTGCCCTTGGAGACGCCGGCGCGCGCCGCCACTTCTTCGGACCGCGTGGCGACGAAGCCCTTTTCGACAAAAAGGGCCAGCGCGGCGTCCAGCAGTTCCTGCGGACGGGCTTCCTTACGACGTTGGCGCAATGGGATGGGAGACATAGATTACTGACTGACCGGTCAGTAATATAGCGCCCGCCTTCCCAAGGGTCAAGCGTAAGGCCTCCATAGAATGCGTCGCATGATGAACCTTGTGCGTCTTGCGATCGCGGCGTGTGCGGCAGCAACCCTTGCGGCCTGTGCCGGCTTCGGCGGCCCGCGTGTCATCACCTTCAGCGAGGCCGACATCGCCAAGGCGCTGGCACGCCAGGTCCCTGTGGAGCGTCGGCTGCTGGAAGTCTTCGATGTGCACCTGGGGGTGCCCAGCGTGAAGCTGTTGCCTGAGACGAACCGGCTGGCCAGCGAGTTCGATCTGTCCGTCGGGGATCGCCTGAGCGGACGCGATTGGCGC
>VBDL01000537.1 GCA_005884255.1 Betaproteobacteria bacterium
CACCAACGTGGCGCCGATCGAGGCCAGCCGCTTTGCCTTTGCGCCATCGGGCGCAAATGAACCGGGCCGGGCGCAGATCGATGCGCTGTTGCTGCCGGGCGCGCACGCGCTGGTGTTCGTCGATGGCCGTCATGTGCCGGCGCTGTCGCGGCTGGGCGAGCTGCCCCCGGGCATCACGCTGGCCAGCGTGGCCGACGCGCTGCGACACGACCCCGAGCGTGTGCAGGCGCTGTGGAGCGAGGACGCCGGTCCCGCGGTCACGGCGCTCAACCAGGCCTGCGCGGCAGATGGCGCTTGCGTGCGCTTGGGCGCGGGTGTAAGCCTCGATGCGCCGATCCAATTGCTCTTCATCACGACCCAAGCCGGTCTGGCCACGCACTGCCGCAGCCTGGTCACGACAGAGGAGGGCGCGCGCGCCTGCATCGTCGAGCAGCACGTCTCGTGGGCCGATCAGCCCTCGTTGGGCAACCATGTCACGCGCATCGAGATCGGCCCCGGCGCCGAGATCGAGCACCACAAGCTGCAGCACGAGAGCGCCGCAGCCTTTCACATTGCCACCATCGAGGCGCGGTTGAGCGAGCGCGGCGGCTTCAGCAGCAGTTCCTTCGCGCTGGGCGCGGCACTGTCGCGCGCCGACATCCGCGTGGCGCTCGACGCCGAGGGTGCCAGCTGCACGCTCGACGGCCTTTACATCGCCGACGGCCAGCGCCACGTCGACCACCACACGCGCATCGATCACCTGAAACCGCAGGGCAGCAGTCGCGAGCTTTACAAGGGCGTGCTGGCCGATACGGCACGCGCCGTGTTCAACGGCCGGCTGGTCGTGCACCGCGATGCGCAGCGCAGCGACGCGCAGCAGAGCAACCGCAACCTGTTGCTGTCGGAACAGGCCGAGGTCGACACGCAGCCGCAGCTCGAGATCTACGCCGACGACGTGCAATGCGGCCATGGTGCGACGGTCGGCCAGCTCGATGCCGATCAGATCTACTACCTGCGCTCGCGCGGTGTCAGCGAGGCGGCGGCGCGCGCCTGGCTCACCTACGCCTTTGCCGCCGAGATGATCGAGCGCGTGCGGCTCGCGCCGCTGCGCGCTTATCTCGACACGATGCTGCGCGCGCGTCTGCCTGCGATGCCGGAGGCCTTGCAATGAACGTCGAGCGCGTGCGCCAAGATTTCCCGATCCTGCAGCGGCGCGTCTATGGCCGGCCGCTGGTGTACCTGGACAACGCCGCGACCAGCCAGAAGCCGCGCACGGTGATCGACTGCGAGGCGCGCTACTACACCGAAAGCAACGCCAACATCCATCGCGGCCTGCATGCGCTGAGCATGGAAGCGACCGAGGCCTACGAGGCGGCGCGCGAACGCGTGCGGCGCTTCATCAACGCCGCCGCGCGGGAAGAGATCGTCTTCGTGCGTGGCAGCACCGAGGGCATCAACCTGGTGGCCGCCAGCCTGGGGCAGCGGCTGAAGGCCGGCGACGAGATCCTCATCACCGAGATGGAGCACCACTCGAACATCGTGCCGTGGCAGCTGCTGTGCGAGCGCAGCGGGGCCGTGCTGCGCGTCGCGCCGATCGACGATGCCGGCGAGCTGATCGTCGAGGCCTTCGAGCGACTGCTCGGCTCGCGCACGCGCATCGTGGCGCTGACGCAGCTGTCGAACGCGCTGGGCACGATCAACCCGGTGCAGCGGCTCATCGCGCGCGCCCACGCGCACGGCGCGGCGGTGCTGGTCGATGGCGCACAGGCCGCGCCGCACCTCGGCGTCGACGTGCAGGCGCTGGACTGCGACTTCTACGTGTTCTCCGGCCACAAGATCTACGGCCCCACCGGCATCGGCGTGCTCTACGGCAAGCGCGCGCTGCTCGACGCGATGCCGCCGTACCAGGGCGGCGGCGACATGATCCGCCAGGTCACGTTTGCCAAGACGACCTACAACGACCTGCCGTACAAGTTCGAGGCGGGCACGCCGAACATCGCCGGCGTCATCGCGCTTGCCGAGGCGATCGACTACGTCGACGCGATCGGGCTGACGGCGATCGCGCAGCATGAGCAGGTGCTGCTCAGCCATGCCACCGAGTGCGCGCACAAGGTGCCGGGCTTGCGCTTGATCGGCACGGCGGCCGCGAAGGCGAGCATCCTGTCTTTCGTGCTCGACGGCGTGCACGCACACGACGTCGGCACCATCCTCGACCAGCATGGCGTGGCCGTGCGCAGCGGCCACCATTGCGCGATGCCGGTGATGGCGCGCTTCGGCGTGCCGGCGACGGTGCGCGCGTCGTTCGCGATCTACAACACGCTCGACGAGGTGGACGCGCTGTTCTCGGCGCTGCGCCAGGTACGCGAGGTCTTTGGCCATGTCTAGTCGTGACTGCCCCCACGCTCACTGCGTTCGCTGCCCCCCGAGGGGGCGCTCAGCCATCTTGAGGCGGCTCAGCGATGTCTGATTTGCGCGACCTTTACCAGGAAGTCATCGTCGACCACAGCCGGCGCCCGCACAACTTCGGCCCGCTGGCCGAGGCCACGCACCATGCGGAGGGCTTCAACCCGCT
>VBDL01000538.1 GCA_005884255.1 Betaproteobacteria bacterium
CGCTGGCCACCTTCGAGAGCGAGGTGAACCTGATCAAGGCCGAGTTCGGCGGCGACTTCGACGTCGTCTATCCGAGCTGGAGCATCCTCGCCGAGAACCCGGTCGCGGTGATCGACAAGGTGGTCGACAAGAAGGGCACGCGCAAGCAGGCGGAAGGCTATCTGAAGTACCTGTGGTCCGACGAGGCGCAGGAGATTGCCGCGAAGCACCAGCTGCGCCCGCGCTCGGCGGCCTTGCTGCAGAAGTACGCGAAGGACTTCCCGAAGGTCAATCTCTTCACCATCGACGAGGTGTTCGGCGGCTGGAGCAAGGCGCAGAAGGAGCACTTCGACGACGGCGCGACCTACGACCAGATCATCAAGGCCGGCAAGAAGAGCTGAGCATGTTCTTCTCGCGCACCCTGCTCAAGCGCCATAGCGTGCTGCCCGGCTTCGACCTGGCGCTCGGCTTCACGCTGCTGTACTTAAGCTTCATCGTGCTCATTCCGCTGAGCGCGGCGTTCCTGAAGACCGCCACGCTCACGTGGCCGGCGTTCTGGGATGTGGTCACCTCGCCGCGCGTGCTGGCGTCGTACCGCCTGACCTTCGGTGCGTCGCTGGCCGCCGGCGTGCTCAATGCCTTCTTCGGGCTGATCGTCGCCTGGGTGCTGGTGCGCTATTCATTCCCCGCCAAGCGCGTGATCGACGCGCTGGTCGACCTGCCGTTCGCGCTGCCCACCGCGGTGGCCGGCATCGCGCTGACGGCGCTGTATGCGCAGAACGGCTGGATCGGCCAGTATCTGCCGTTCAAGGTGAGCTTCACGCCGCTGGGCGTGCTGGTCGCGCTGACCTTCATCGGCCTGCCCTTTGTCGTGCGCACCGTGCAGCCGGTGCTCGAGGACCTGCAGCAGGAGCTCGAAGAGGCGGCCGCGACGCTCGGCGCCACACGCTGGCAGACCTTTCGCCTGGTGGTTCTGCCCATCCTCACGCCGGCGCTGCTCACCGGCTTCGCGCTCGCGTTCGCGCGCGCGCTCGGCGAGTACGGCTCGGTGATCTTCATTGCCGGCAACATGCCGATGGTCAGCGAGATCACGCCGCTGCTCATCATCACCAAGCTCGAGCAGTACGACTACACCGGCGCCACCGCGATCGCCGTGGTGATGCTGGTGGCGGCCTTCGTGCTGCTGCTGTCGATCAACGCGTTGCAGGCCTGGGCGCGTGCTAGGCAGGGCCGATGAGCACCACCGCACGGCCGCTCCGAAGGTGGTGCGTCGTCCCTCCTGGAGGGACCCCGCGTAGCGGGAGGGTGCCCCAATGAACACGACCACCACGCTCGCCTTGCCGGCCGCCGCCGCGCCGCGCTCCATCGCCGATGCCACCAGCGAGCCGCGCTGGGTCAAGGGGCTGCTGATCGGCGTCGCCTTGGGCTTCCTGACGCTGTTCCTCTTCGTGCCGCTGGCCATCGTTTTCTTCGAGGCGCTGAAGAAGGGCGTCGGCGTCTACCTCGCCGCGATCTCCGATGCCGATGCGTGGTCCGCCATCAAGCTCACCTTGATCGCCGCCGGCATCGCGGTGCCGCTGAACATCGCGTTCGGGCTGGCCGCGGCCTGGTGCATCGCGAAGTTCGACTTCCGCGGCAAGAACGTGCTGCTCACCCTGATCGACCTGCCGTTCTCGGTGAGCCCGGTGATCTCGGGCCTGATCTACGTGCTGGTGTTCGGCCTGCAAGGCTGGTTCGGCGAGTGGCTGCGCGATCACGACCTGAAGGTGATCTTCGCGGTGCCCGGCATCGTGCTGGCCACGGTGTTCGTCACCTTCCCCTTCGTCGCGCGCGAGCTGATTCCGCTGATGCAGGCGCAAGGCACCGAGCAGGAAGAGGC
>VBDL01000529.1 GCA_005884255.1 Betaproteobacteria bacterium
TCGCATGCTGCGCGGGCACCGGCTCGACACCCATCTCGAAGACCTCGAGCTTCTGATGCTCGTCTTCCAGCGGGCGCAGATAGGCCAGATGCTGCGCCAGCTCGACCGGCGCACTGTACGCGTAGCGCGTGTCGTGCTCGACGTTGAGGAGGATGGGTTCGCTCATACGCGTTGCACCCGTCCATCGCCCTCGGCGTGCGCGAAGTAGCGCTGGCCGATCTCGTCGGACAGCCTCGCCGCACCTTCGGCCAGGCGGTCGGCCAGCAGGAGCAGGCGCTCGCGCAGTTGCTCGTCATCCATCTCGCGGATCTCGTCGAGCGTGATGCCGGCGCCTTGCAGCGGCAGCAGCGCGAGCAGCGCGTCGATCGAGCCGCGCTCGCCGGGCAGCTTGCCGACCTCGGTGCGCAGCCGGCGCAGCACGCAGGCGAAGGCGCGCGGGTTGGCTTCGTCGAGCACCAGCAGGTCGGTCAGCGCCAGCAGGTCTTCGTGGCGCTGGTAGCGCGCGCGGAAGGTGATGGTGCTGTCGAACAGCTCCAGCAGCAGGTCGATGCCCGCCGCGCTGCCCAGCGCGCCGCCGTCGAGCAGACTGCGCAGGTGGCCGACCACGGAAATCAGCCGCTCCAGCAGGCGGCCGACGGTGAGCAGCCGCCAGCCGTGGTCGCGCGTCATGCGGTCGGTCTGCGCACCGGTGATCGCGGCGAGCTGCACGCCCAGGCGGTCAAGCGCCGGCATCACCTGCGCGATGCTCGGCAGGCCGTTGCCAGCGGCGCGGAAGGGTTGCTCGAAGTCCTCGGCCAGCGCGCGGATCAGGCGCCAGTGCTCGGGCGACAAGCGCTCGCGCAGCGCACCGGCCGTGCGCGACAGCGCCTGCAGGTTGAAGGCGATGCTGTAGGCGCCCTGCCCATCGTGCAGTGCGGCCAGCACCGCGCGCTCGAACACGTGGCCCGACTGCGTGAGGCTGGGGACGCCCTGCGGCGCGAGGCCGGTGCGCTGCGCCAACGCCGACAGCGCCTCGAGCACCGGCGCCGGCGCATCGCTGTCGGCATCGGTGAGGCTCAGCGTGGCTTTCGCCAGGCGCAGCAGCTGTTCGCTGCGCTCGGTGTAGCGGCCGAGCCAGAACAGGTTCTCCGCCGTGCGGCTGGCCACCGGGCGGCGGCGTGCGGCGATGTCGTCCACGCGCAGGTGCTCGCGCAGCATCGAGAAAGTGTCGACCGCGCCGTCGGTCATGACCCAGGTGTCGAGGCTGCTGCCGCCCTGCTGCATCGACACATTGCTCGACAGCCGCGTGGCCACGCGCGTCATGCCGCCGGGCAGCGCGTGCCAGCGGCCCTGCCCGTCGGCGATCACATAGACGCGCAGCATCGCCGGCCGCGGGCGGCAGGCGCCGTCGGACCACAGCGGCGCCTGCGACAGGCGCAGCTCGCTCTGCACCGTCCACGCCTCGGGATCGGCGGCGATGCGTGCGCGGCGCACGTCGCGCTCCGCGCTGCCGCGCGGATCGTCGGCCGCCCGGCCGACACCTCGGGGGAAGGTCGAGCGCAGCATCTTGCCATCGAGCTGGCCGCGCACCGCGTCCCACGCCGCGGGCTCGCCGCACCACCACGACGGCAGTGTCGCCATCGCCAGCGGCTCGCCGAGCAGCCGCTCGCAGATGGCCGGCAGGAAGCCCTGCACGCCGGGCGATTCGAGGAAGCCGCTGCCCAGCGCGTTGGCCATCACCACGCTGCCAGCGCGCACCGCCTGCAAGAGACCCGGCACGCCGAGCGTGGAGTCCGGGCGCAGCTCCAGCGGATCGCAATAGTCGTCGTCCAGCCGCCGCAAGAGGCCGTGCACCGGCTCCAGGCCTTCCACGGTCTTCAGGAACAGGCGGTCGTCACGCATCGTCAGGTCGCCGCCCTCGACCAGCGGCAGGCCGAGGTAGCGCGCCAGATACGCGTGCTCGAAGTAGGTCTCGTTGTAGGGGCCGGGCGTGAGCAGCGCCACCCGGGGCGAGCCACCGCCCGCCGCCTCGCACGCCAGCGATTCCACGGTATCGAGCAACCGCCGGTAGCTCGACGCGATGTGCTGCACGCGCAGCTCGCGGAAGGCATCGGGAAACAGCCGTGAGACGTTCAACCGGTTGTGCAGCACGTAGCCCAGGCCCGACGGCCCCTGGGTGCGCTGCGACAGCACCGACCAGGCGCCGTCCGGCCCGCGAGCCAGGTCGAAGGCGGCGATGTGCAGGAACAGCCCTTCGGCCGGCACCACGCCATACAGCGGCCGCAGGTAGCCCGGGTGGCGAAACAGCAGCGCCGGCGGCAGCAGGCCTTCGTGCAGCAGGCGCTGCGCGCCGTAGGCGTCGGCCATCATCGCGTTGAGCAACGCGGCGCGCTGCACCACGCCGCGCTCGATGGCCGCCCAATCGGCCGGCTGGATCAGCAGCGGCAGCAGCTCCAGCGACCACGGCCGCGGCGACGAGCCGTCTTCGCCATAGACGTTGTGGGTGACGCCGTCGTCGTGGATCTGCTGCGCGATCATCCCGACGCGGCGGTCGAGCTCGGTGGCGTCGGCGCGCGCCAGCTCGAAGAAGCGCTGCCACGGCTCGCGCACGCGGCCCTGCGCGTCGCGCAACTCGTCGTGGCTGGCCGGGTCGCGCGGGGGCATACGCTGCAACCAGCCGAGATCGGCCGAGTCGTCCAGAGGAACGGAAGAGGTTGAGAGGCTCACCCCCAGGAGCCTACCCCAGCCTCAAATCGAGCGTGAACGGGAATTC
>VBDL01000530.1 GCA_005884255.1 Betaproteobacteria bacterium
CGGGATACTGTACGAACATCCAGTTGCGTGCCTATAATGCCCCGAACCCACCGGAGGATTTCAATGGATGCACCCGTCAAAGCCCTGAACACCGAAAAGGCCAAGGCCCTGCAAGCGGCGCTGTCGCAAATCGAAAAGCAGTTCGGCAAGGGCTCGATCATGCGCCTGGGCGATGGCGAGAAGATCGAAGACATCCAGGTCGTCTCCACCGGCTCGCTCGGGCTCGATATCGCGCTGGGCGTCGGTGGCCTGCCGCGTGGCCGCGTGGTCGAGATCTACGGCCCGGAGTCGTCGGGCAAGACCACGCTTACCTTGCAAGTCATCGCCGAGATGCAAAAGCAAGCCGGCGTCTGCGCCTTCATCGATGCCGAGCACGCGCTCGACGTGCAATACGACACCGGCGAACAGGCGCTGGAAATCGTCGATGCGCTGGTGCGCTCCGGCTCGGTCGATCTGATCGTCATCGACTCGGTCGCCGCGCTCACGCCGAAGGCCGAGCTCGAAGGCGAAATGGGCGACTCGCTGCCCGGCCTGCAGGCGCGGCTGATGAGCCAGGCGCTGCGCAAGCTCACGGGCACGGTGATGAAGACCAACACCATGGTCATCTTCATCAACCAGATCCGCATGAAGATCGGCGTGATGTTCGGCAACCCCGAAACCACCACCGGCGGCAATGCGCTGAAGTTCTACGCCTCGGTGCGCCTCGATATCCGCCGCACCGGCAGCATCAAGAAGGGTGAAGAGGTCATCGGCAGCGAAACCAAGGTCAAGGTGGTGAAGAACAAGGTCGCGCCGCCGTTCAAGACCGCCGAGTTCGACATCCTCTACGGCGAGGGCATCAGCCGCGAGGGCGAGATCATCGACATGGGCGTCAACGCGCGCGTGCTCGAGAAGTCCGGCGCCTGGTACGCCTACAACGGCGAGAAGATCGGCCAGGGCAAGGACAACTCGCGCGAGTTCCTGCGCGAGAACCCCGAGCTGGCGATCGAGATCGAGAACAAGGTGCGCGAAGCGATGGGCATTCCGCTGCTGCCCACCGGTGAGGCCGCCGCGAAGAAGGAGTGACGCGGCAGCCCCTCTCGTTGAAGGGACGCGCGCTGGCGTGGCTGGCGCAGCGTGAGCACAGCCGCAGCGAGTTGCGCACGAAGCTGCTGCGGCACCTGCGCAGCCAAGCCGCTGAAGACGACGAGGCCGCCGATCCGGCGGCCATCGTCGATCCGCTGCTCGACTGGCTCGAGCAACACCGCTACCTGAGCGACGCGCGTTTCATCGAGGGCCGCGTCAACGTGCGCGCCGCGCGCTACGGCAACCTGCGCATCCGCCAGGAGTTGTCTCGCTACGGCGTGGCGCTCACTTCCGCCGCCGAGCAGCAGCTGCGCGACAGCGAACTGGCCCGCGCCCGCGAAGTCTGGCGGCGCAAGTTCGGCGGTGAGGCGGCAGCCGACGCGGCCGCGCGTGCCAAGCAAATGCGCTTTCTCGCGGCGCGCGGCTTCTCGGCCGAAGTCATCCGCAAGATCATCCGCGGCGCCGACGACGATTCGTAAGCCCCGTCACGGCAAGCGCCTTGGCGGGCGCCAGACGACCCCGGCCGCCGATTGCGGCAGCGCAGCATGCTAAAGTCGGCGCCTGCTCTGAAACCGGCTGAAACCGACGCAACGGACTCGGCCCCTTCCCCGGCCGCCCCATGCCGTTGCCCCGCGCCGCCGACCATCGACAGCTCAAGCACCGCCGCACGATCGACGTGCAGGTGTTCTCCCGTGGCGATGGGCTGTGGGAAGTCGATGCAGTGCTGCTCGACGTCAAGACGCGCGACATTCCAATGGCGGGCGACACCCGCCCGGCAGGCACGCCGATTCACGAGATGCTGCTGCGTCTGGTCGTCGACGAGCGCCTCAATATCCTGGACGCAGGCTCCGAAACCCGCTGGATGCCCTATCCCGGCCACTGCGGCGAGCATGGCGATGCCTATGGCCGCCTCGTCGGCTTGAACCTGCTGCAGGGCTTTCGCCACGCGGTGCGCGAGCGGCTGGGCGGCGTGCTCGGCTGCACGCACATCACCGAGCTGTCGCAGGTGCTGCCCACCGCGGTGATCCAGGCCTTTGCCGGCGAGGTGATCGATACGCGCGAGGGCGATGCCTCCGGCCGCCCGCCGTTCCAGATCGACCGCTGCCATGCACTGCGCAGCGACGGCCCGGTGGTACGTACGTACTATCCGCGCTGGTTTCGTCAGCCCGGCGTGAACAATGCGCCGGACAATCCTGCGCCACGCGCGAGCCGGGCGTCCGCCGCCTGAATCCCTTTCCCATCTCCCCCTTCGAGAGCATCCATGAAGATTCACGAGTACCAAGGCAAGGAAGTGCTGCGCCAGTTCGGCGTGCCGGTGCCGCGCGGCTACCCCGCGTTCACCGTGCAGGAAGCGGTCGAGGCTGCGCAGAAGCTGGGCGGCCCGGTGTGGGTCGTCAAGG
>VBDL01000531.1 GCA_005884255.1 Betaproteobacteria bacterium
CGTCGCGCCAGAAGCGCAGCGTTTCGTCGAACCTCGGCGCCGGCAGCACCGTGTGACCCATGCCGATGTCGCCGGTGATGAAGCGCGGCACGCCCACCGGCGACGCAAAGGGCAGGAAGTCCGACTGGAAGCCCCAGACCAGCTCATGCCGGTTGCCCGACGGGTCGGCGAAGCTCACCAGTTGCTGCACGCGGCGCAGGCGGCACAGCGCCGCGTCACCCCGCTCCAGTGCGATGTCGGCGTGCTGCAGGGCGGCGACCGCGGCATCGAAGGCGGCCGGGTCGCGCACTTCCCAGCCCGAGGCGACGTAGGCATTGCGCGAGCCTGCACGCACGGCGATGCGGAACTGCCGCTCGTCCATCTTCACGTACAGGCCGCCGTCGGGCGACGGCGCGACCATCATGCCGAGCACGCCCTCGGCGTAGCGTTGCCACGCCGCCAGGTCGCTGGTCTCGGCGACCACGTAGGCCAGTCCGCTGATGTCCACCATTGCTGTCGTCCCGTGGGCCCGATGGGGCCTTGTTGAGGACGATTCTCTGGACGAGCCGCCGCGCCGGCATCGTCCATTGAGACTAACGCAAACGCTGTGCCGCAAGCCGCGCCAGCTCGCGCTTCACGACCTTGTTCGACGCAGTCAGCGGAAACGCATCGAGCACCAGCAGGTGACGCGGCACCTTGTAGTTGGACATGCGCTCGCGCGACCAGACGACAAGCTCGTCGCAGGTCAGCGCCGCGTCGGGTCGCAGCAGCACGCAGGCGCAGCCGACCTCGCCGAGCCGCTCGTCGGGCACGCCCACGACCGCCACCTGGGCGATGGCCGGATGCTCGGCGAGCATGCGCTCGATCTCCGCCGGGTAGCAGTTGAAGCCGCCGACGATGAACATGTCCTTCAGACGATCGGTGATGCGCAGGTAGCCGCGCTCGTCGAGCACACCGATGTCGCCGGTGTGCAGCCAGCCGTCGGCATCGATCGCCTCGCGCGTGGCCGCCGCGTCCTCGAAGTAGCCCTGCATCACGTGGTAGCCGCGCAGCAGCACTTCGCCCGCGTCGCCGGGGGGCACGCTGTGCCCTTGCGCATCGACGCAGCGCAACTGCGTGCCGGGCAACGCCCTGCCGCAACTGCGCGCCACTGTCTCGGCGCTGTCCGCGGGGTCGCACAGCGTCGCCACGCCCCCGCACTCGGTAAGCCCGTAGGCGGTGGTGACGTGGCGAAAGCCGAGCTCCTCGCGCATGCGCGTGATGAGCACCGCCGGCACCGTCGCCGCGCCGGTGACGGTGGCGTTGAGCGACGACAGGTCGAACGATGCCAGCCGCGGGTGCGCGAGCATCGACAGGAACAACGTCGGCGGCCCGGGCAGGAAGCTGATGCGCTCCTGCTCGATGCGCGCGAGCACGCTCTCGGCATCGAACACCGGATGCGGATAGACCGTGGCGCCGCGCAGGAAGGCCGCGACCCAGCCGGCCTTGTAGCCGAAGGTGTGGAAGAACGGGTTGATGATCAGGTAGCGATCGCCTTCGACGAGGCGGACCACGTCGGCCCACGCGTCGAAGGCGCGCAGCGTCGGCCCATGCGCCCCCAGCACGCCCTTGGGCCGGCCGGTGGTGCCCGAGGTGAACATCAGGTCGGCGATGCTGTCGCCGCGCAGCGCGTGCTCGCGCTCGTGCACGCGCTCTGGCGCGATGCCGCGGCCGGCGTCGAGGAAGCCGGGCCAGTCGATCTCTCCGGGCCCGCGCAAGACCACCACGTGCTCGAGCGTCGCCGGCCGCAGGCCGCCGAGCATCGCGGGATAGTCCTGGCCGAGGAACTCGGCGATGCACACGAGCACGCGGGCGCGGCTGCGTTCCCCGCGGCATGTGCGCCGCAAGCGGCGAGGATCCACTCGTGCACATTGGGCGCCCAGATCGCCACGCGGTCGCCGGCTTGCACACCGAGTGCGATCAGCGAGCGCGCCACCTGCTCGCTGCGCTCGACCAGCTCGCGATACGTGATGTGCACGTCGCCATCGACAATGGCCGCGCGCCGCCCGAAGCGTTGCGCGGCCTGCCGCAGCATCTGCGGCAAGGTGGTGGGAATCATCGCCGTCACTCCGGAA
>VBDL01000532.1 GCA_005884255.1 Betaproteobacteria bacterium
ATCGGCCACACGGCGCCCAAGACCAAGGAAGTGATCAAGAAGGCGATGGGCGGCGTGCTGTTCATCGACGAGGCCTACTACCTCTACCGGCCCGACAACGAGCGCGACTACGGGCAGGAATCGATCGAGATCCTGCTGCAGGTGATGGAGAACCACCGCGATGACCTGGTCGTGATCCTCGCTGGCTACAAGGACCGCATGGACACCTTCTTCTCCAGCAACCCCGGCATGGCCTCGCGCATCGCGCACCACCTCGACTTTCCCGACTATCGCGAGGACGAGCTGCTGCAGATCGCGCAGCTGATGCTGCAGCGCCTGAACTACCGATTCGACCCCGCGGCGCAGGACGCCTTCGCCCGCTATCTGCGCCTGCGCCGCGAGCAGCCGCACTTCGCCAACGCCCGCTCGGTGCGCAACGCGCTGGACCGCATTCGGCTGCGCCACGCCACGCGCCTGTTCGATGCCGAGCACGCGCTCACGCGCGAGCAGCTCACTGAGCTGCAGGCCGAGGACGTGCTCGCCAGCCGCGTGTTCGCGGTGGCCGATGCGCAAGGCGCTGCCAGGAGAGCGGCATGAACGCCTTGATTTTCGATGTCGACGGCACCCTGGCCGACACGGAAGACGTGCATCGCTCCTGCTTCAATGCGGCCTTCATGCAGGGCGGGCTCGAGTGGCACTGGCCGCGCCCGCTGTACCGCGACCTGCTGAAAGTGGCCGGCGGCAAGGAGCGCATCGGCGCTTACATCGACCGGCTGCACATCCGCGAGTCGCATCGCAAGGCATTGCGCGAGCGCATCCCCGAGATCCATGCCGAGAAGACACGCCTGTACGGCCGCGCCGTGGCCGAAGGCAAGGTGCCGCTGCGCGAGGGCGTGGCGCGCCTGCTCGAGCAGGCGCAAGAAGCCGGCTGGCACCTCGCGATCGCCAGCACGACCACGGCGGCCAACGTCGACGCGCTGCTGCAAGCCACGCTTGGGGCCCATGCGCTTGCGATGTTCAGTGCCATCGCTTGCGGCGACGTGGTGAGCGAGAAGAAGCCGGCCCCGGACATCTACCAGCTCGTGCTGCGCACGCTGGACATCGCGCCCGAGGATGCCGTGGCCGTCGAGGATTCGGTCAACGGCCTGCGCTCCGCCACGGCCGCTGGCCTGTGGACCGTGGTCACGCCCACCTACTGGAGTGAGGGCGGCGACTTCTCCGAGGCGGCGCTCGTGCTGCCCAACCTCGCCGAGCTGACGATGGCCCGGCTCATCGAATTGCGAACGCCAAGGTCCGTCGACCCGCTGCGCGCGCTCTACCAAGGAGCCTGGTGATGGACACGGGCCTTCGCATTGCACCGAGCCTGCTGTCCGCCGACTTCGCGCGGCTGGGCGAAGAGGTGCGCGCGGCCATCGCGGCCGGCGCCGACCTCATCCACTTCGACGTGATGGACAACCACTATGTGCCCAACCTGAGCGTCGGGCCCATGGTGTGCCAGGCGATCCGGCCGCATGCCACCGTGCCGATCGACGTGCACCTGATGGTCAAGCCGGTCGATGCGCTGATCCCGATGTTCGCCGAGGCCGGCGCGTCCATCATCTCCTTCCACCCCGAGGCCAGCGAGCACGTGCACCGCACGATCCAGCTCATTCGCTCGCATGGCGTGAAGCCGGGCCTGGTGCTCAACCCCGCCACGCCGCTGAACGTGCTGGACCATGTGCTGGACGAGCTGGACCTCGTGCTGCTGATGTCCGTGAACCCGGGCTTCGGCGGGCAGGGCTTCATCGACGCCGTGCTGCCGAAGATCGAGGCGCTGCGCAAGCGCATCGATGCCAGCGGCCGCGACATCTGGCTGGAAGTGGACGGCGGCGTGAAGGCCGACAACGCCTGCCGCATCGCCGAGGCCGGGGCCGACACGCTGGTGGCCGGCAGCGCGGTGTTCGGCGCACGTGGCGACTACGCCGGCGCGATACGCCGCATCCGCGAGCAGGCGCTGCAGG
>VBDL01000533.1 GCA_005884255.1 Betaproteobacteria bacterium
CATGAAGCGGCGCGTGCTGGTGGCGCAGGCGCTGGTGCACCGGCCGCCGGTGATCGTGCTCGACGAGCCGACCGCCGGTGTCGACGTCGAGCTGCGGCAGACGCTGTGGCAGTTCGTCTCGCGCCTGAACCGCGAGGGCCACACGGTGCTCTTGACCACGCACTACCTCGAGGAAGCCGAGGCACTGTGCGGGCGCATCGCGATGCTCAAGCAGGGGCGGGTGGTGGCGCTGGACCGCACCTCCGCGCTGCTCGCCGGCACCGCGAGCACGATGCTGCGCTTCAAGACCGATCACGCCTTGCCTGCGACATTGGCGGCGCAGTCGCGCGTCACCGGGCGCATCGCGCAGGTCACCGCGCACGATGCGAGCGAGGTCGAGATGATCCTTGGCCAGTTGCGCGGGGCGGGCGTGAAGATCGAGGACCTCGAGATCGGCCGCGCCGACCTGGAGGACGTGTTCCTCGAGATCATGCAGGGCGAGCCCGCAGTCGCGGAAAGGATCGCCGCATGAGCAGGAATCCGGTCATACGCCTCGAAGGTGCAAGCACGTTGTTCTACAAGGAGGTACTGCGCTTCTGGAAGGTCAGCTTCCAGACGGTGGCCGCGCCGGTGCTCACCGCGGTGCTGTACCTGCTGATCTTCGGCCATGTGCTGGAAGGCCGCGTCAAGGTCTACGACGCGGTGGGCTACACCAGCTTCCTGATCCCCGGCCTGGTGATGATGAGCGTGCTGCAGAACGCGTTCGCCAACAGCAGCTCGTCGCTGATCCAGAGCAAGATCACCGGCAACCTCGTGTTCCTGCTGGTCACGCCGCTGTCGCACTGGGCCTGGTTCGTCGCTTACGTCGGCGCGTCGGTGGTGCGCGGGCTGGTGGTGGGTCTGGGCGTGTTCGCCGTCACCGCATGGTTCGCGCCGCCGAGCTATGCGCAGCCGGCGTGGATCCTCGTGTTCGCGCTGCTGGGCGCCGGCATGCTCGGTGCCTTGGGCCTGATCGCCGGGCTGTGGGCCGAGAAATTCGACCAGATGGCCGCGTTCCAGAACTTCATCATCATGCCGATGACGTTCCTCTCCGGCGTCTTCTACTCGGTGCACTCGCTGCCGGCGTTCTGGCTCGGCGTGAGCCACCTGAACCCGTTCTTCTACATGATCGACGGCTTCCGCCGCGGCTTCTTCGGCGTCAGCGATGTCTCGCCGTGGATCAGCCTGGGCGTCGTGGCGACCAGCTTCGTCATCGTTTCAGGCATCGCGCTGCGGCTGCTGGCCACCGGCTACAAGCTGCGCAACTGAGTCCAGCGGCACGTCGAGCAGCCACGCCGCATAGGCCAGCGATTCGCCCGGCACGGCGCCAGAGTCGCGCGACTGGCGCCATAGCAGCGGCCGCTGCATCGCGGGGAGCCGGCGCAGCATCCGGCGTGCGGCATTCAATGTCTGCAGCGGGTTGGCGCGCCGGCCGGCGAGAAAGCCGGCGACTGCGCCGATGTCGGCGGGCTGCAGCCCGCGGGCGGACGCGGGCGCTGCGACGAACGCGCGGGCCCGCAGCAACTGTCGCAGCGCCAGCCAGCGCAGTTGCGTGGTGGGTGTCGTCGCAAACGCTCGCGCGGAGCGCAGCAGCGTGCGGCGTTGCGGGGCGGGCAGCGTCGAGCCGCGCCGCGCCAGCGTTTCGAAGGTCTGCACGCGGCCTGGGGCATCGAGCGCTTGCAGTTCCTCGCGGACCGCGGCGGCGACGCTCGAACCGGCCGTCGCTCGTGACCAGCGCGCCCAGCCGGCGGCGTCGTCCGCGTCGACCATCAACGCCAGCAGCGCCGCCTGCAGTTCGCCCGGTCCATGCCAGCGTGCGATGCGCTCCAGCGCCTCGCGCTGGCGCAACGCCTGGGAGCGCAGCGCGGCCTGCTGTGTCACGTCGTGGCGCTGGGCCTCGGGTTGCGCCAGCGCGGGGCCCGCGGCGACGAAGGCGATCAGCGGCTCGTCGCTCTCTGGCACCGGCAGCGGCTCGGGCTTCACGGGCTCCACGTCGCGGCCATACAAGCGGAACAAGCGCTCGGCGATCGGTGGGTGGGTGGCCCAGCGCGGGCCGCGGTGGCGCGTCGCGAAGAACAGCGGCGACAGGCCGCGGGCAGAAGCGCTGACCAGCGCATCCTCGCCGTGCTCTTGCTGATGCGCGATCTTGCGCAACGCCCCGCCGATGCCGGCGACGACGCGTGTGTACTTCACCGCCGATGCATCGGCCAGGAACTCGCGCTCGCGCGAGACCGCGGCCTGCAGCAGCCGCCCGGCCGCCCAGCCGATCGAGCCCACACCGATCAGCGCGATGCCGAACAGCGCGCTGGCCGGCACGTGGCCGCGCTCGTCGCGCTGCGCCATCGTGCGCCCGAGATCGAAGATCAGCTGCAGGCCCCACACCAGGCCGATGAGGCGCATGTTCAGCCGCGTGTCGCCATGCGCGAGGTGGCTGAACTCGTGCGCGACCACGCCCTGCAGCTCCTCGCGCGTCAGCCGCTCCAGCGCGCCGCGCGTCACCGCGATCACCGCGTCATCAGGTCCCCAGCCGGCGGCGAAGGCATTGATCGCGTCGTCGCGTGCCAGCACCCAGGCCGCCGGCGTCGGCCGGCCGCTGGCGAGCGCGAGTTCCTGCACGACGGCCGCCCGCCGGCCAACCGCGCCACTTGCGGCCCGCCCTCACGCAGCCGCAGGTTCTCCAGCCAGCAGCCGCCGAGCACGAACAGCAGCACGATGGCGGTGTTGGTCTCGAAGAAGAGCGCCGGGTAGCCGTGCGCCAGCGGCATCATCAGCCGGTAGGCCAGCGCGAGAGCGAGGTTGACCGCCAGCACCATCGCCAGCAGGAGCAGCGCGAACCAGACGAGCAGCCGGCGCGTCGACGCGTGGGCCGCCTCCTGGTGACGGCGAAAGCGCATCGCTAGAACTGCACGCGGACGGCTTGCCTCTCGACGTCGTTCGTCGTTGCCTGCAGCATCGCTGCGGCGCGGAAGCCGAACGCCCCGGCCACCAGGTTGGTCGGCGCCTGCTGCGCCGTGTTGTTGTAGTCGAGCACCGCGTCGTTGAAGGCCTGGCGCGCGAAGGCGACGCGGTTCTCGGTGTGCGTCAGCTCTTCGGCCAGCTCGCGCAGCGTGGCGTCGGCCTTCAGCTCGGGGTAGTTCTCGACCACCGCCATCAGCCGCGACAAGGCGCCTGAGAGCGCTTGCTCGGCGCCGGCCAGCGCGCCGATGCGTGCTCCGTCGGCCGGGCGGGCCCGGGCCGCGTCGGCGGCACCGCGGGCGGTATTGCGCGCGGCCATCACCGCTTCCAGCGTCTCGCGCTCGTGCTGCACGTACTTGCGCGCGGTCTCCACCAGGTTCGGAATCAGGTCGTAACGGCGCTTGAGCTGCACGTCGATCTGCGCGAAAGCGTTGGCCAGCTCATTGCGCCGCCGCACCAGCCGGTTGTAGGCGCCCAGCGCCCAGAACAGCAGCAGCGCGATAACCCCGGCCGCGATCCATTGACTCAGGCTCATTACAATCCCTCCATCATGGCCGATCCTACCGTCACCGACGTTCGCGACTTCATTGCCGCCGGGCTGAAGTGCGCGCACCTCGAGGTCGAGGGCGACGGCCAGCATTTCTTCGCGACCATCGTGTCCGACGAATTCACCGGCAAGACGCGGATCGCGCGCCACCAGCGCGTCTACGCGGCGCTGGGCGATAGAATGCGCTCGCAGATTCACGCGCTGTCGATGAAGACGCTCACGCCCGCCGAGTGGGCTGCCCAGAACGCTTCCACCGAAGCCGCCGAGCACCACCACCACTGAACACCACCCGCAGTCACGCTGCGGGTGGCGGTTTGCGTCACCACCCCGACGCCACCGCCGACCCTCTGGCGTGCTGAGCTTTCGAACAGCCCACACCCATGGACAAACTCCTCATCCGCGGCGGCCGCCCCCTGAAGGGCGAAGTCACCATTTCCGGCGCCAAGAACGCCGCGCTGCCCGAGCTGTGCGCCGCGCTGCTGACCGCCGACCCGGTGACGCTGGCCAACGTGCCGCAGCTGCAGGATGTGGCGACGACGCTGAAGCTGCTGCGCAGCATGGGCGCGAGCGCCCAGCGCAGCGCCGAGCAGCCCGATGAGGTGACGATCGACGCCGGCGCATTGAACCACCCCGAAGCCGCCTACGACCTGGTGAAGACGATGCGCGCGTCGATCCTCGTGCTGGGCCCGTTGCTGGCGCGCTTCGGCCAGGCGCGCGTGTCGCTGCCCGGCGGCTGCGCGATCGGCTCGCGCCCGGTGGACCAGCACATCAAGGGCCTGCTCGCGATGGGTGCCGACATCGCCGTCGAGCACGGCTACATCGTCGCCAAGGCCGCGCGGCTGAAGGGCGCGAGGATCACGACCGACATGGTCACGGTGACAGGCACCGAGAACCTGCTGATGGCGGCCACGCTGGCCGACGGCGAAACGGTGCTGGAGAACGCCGCGCAGGAGCCGGAGATCCCCGACCTCGCCGAGCTGCTCATCAAGATGGGCGCGAAGATCGAAGGCCACGGCAGCAGCCGCATCCGCGTGCAGGGCGTGCCCCGGCTGCATGCACCGAACACGCCGCACCGCATCATTCCCGACCGCATCGAGACCGGCACCTTCCTCTGCGCGGTGGCCGCCGCCGGCGGCGACGTGCTGCTCAAGGGCGCCGAAGCGGCGCACCTCGATGCCGTGATCGACAAGCTGCGCGAGGCCGGCGTTGTCATCGAAGCCGGCAACGGCTTCATCCGCGTGAAGAGCCACGGCCGCCCGAAGGCAGTGAGCTTCCGCACCAGCGAGTACCCCGCCTTCCCGACCGACATGCAGGCGCAGTTCGGCGAAGATCACCGAGACGATCTTCGAGAACCGCTTCATGCACGTCAACGAGCTGGTGCGCCTGGGCGCGAAGATCGAGGTCGATGCACACACCGCAGTGGTCACCGGCGTGCCGGAGCTCACCGGCGCCACGGTGATGGCCACCGACCTGCGCGCATCGGCGAGCCTGGTGATTGCGGGCCTCGTGGCCCGCGGCGAGACGATCGTCGACCGCATCTACCACCTCGACCGCGGCTACGACCGCATGGAAGAGAAGCTGCGCGGCATCGGTGCCGACATCGAAAGGGTCCGGGCATGATTACCTTGGCCCTGTCGAAGGGACGCATCTTCGACGAAACCCTGCCGCTGCTGAAAAGCGCCGGCATCGAGGTCGCCGAAGACCCCGAGACCTCGCGCAAGCTGATCCTGCCGACCACGCGCGCCGACGTGCGCGTGGTGCTGGTGCGCGCCACCGACGTGCCGACCTACGTGCAGTACGGCGGCGCCGACCTCGGCGTGGCCGGCAAGGACGTGCTGCTCGAGCACGGCAGCCAGGGCCTGTACCAGCCGCTGGACCTTCAGATCGCCAAGTGCCGCATGAGCGTGGCCGTGCGCGACGATTTCGATTACGCCACCGCGGTGAAGCAGGGCTCACGCATCCGCGTGGCCACCAAGTACACGCAGACCGCGCGCGCCCACTTCTCCGACAAGGGCGTGCACGTCGATCTGGTCAAGCTCTACGGCTCGATGGAGCTGGCGCCGCTCACGGGCCTCGCCGATGCCATCGTCGACCTCGTGTCCACCGGCAGCACCCTGAAGGCCAACCACCTGGTCGAGGTCGAGAAGATCATGGACATCAGCTCGCGGCTGGTGGTGAACCAGGCGGCGCTGAAGCTCAAGCGCGAGCCGATCCGCAAGATCATCGATGCCTTCGCGGCCGCCATCGGGAGTGCGTCATGACGCTCGCGCTGCGCCAGCTCTCCACCACACAGCGCGAGTTCGAGGCCGAGTTCGCGCGGTTGCGCCACTGGTCGGCCGAGACCGACCAGGCTATCGAGCAGCGCGTCGCGGCCATCCTCGACGACGTGCGCACGCGCGGGGACGCGGCCGTGCTCGAGTACACGCAGCGCTTCGATGGTGTGGGCGCCTCGTCGGTGACCGAGCTCGAGCTGACGAACGCCGAGCTGAAGGCCGCCTACGACGCCATCCCCGCGCAGCAGCGCAGCGCGCTCGAAGCCGCCGCCGCGCGCGTGAAGGCCTATCACCAGCGCCAGCTCGACGCCTGCGGGCGCAGCTGGAGCTACCGCGATGCCGACGGCACGCTGCTCGGCCAGAAGGTCACGCCGCTCGATCGCGTGGGCATCTACGTGCCCGGCGGCAAGGCGGCGTATCCGTCCAGCGTGCTGATGAACGCCGTGCCGGCGCACGTGGCCGGGGTGCCGGAGATCGTGATGGTCGTGCCCACGCCGCAGGGCGCGCGCAATGCGCTGGTGCTGGCCGCGGCCTATGTGGCCGGCGTGCATCGCGTGTTCACGGTCGGTGGCGCGCAAGCGGTGGCGGCGCTGGCCTATGGCACGGCGACGATTCCGGCCGTCGACAAGATCACCGGCCCCGGCAACGCCTATGTCGCCAGCGCCAAGCGCCACGTGTTCGGCCAGGTGGGCATCGACATGATCGCCGGTCCGAGCGAGATCCTCGTGCTGGCCGATGGCTCGACGCGCCCCGACTGGGTCGCGATGGACCTGTTCAGCCAGGCCGAGCACGACGAGCTGGCGCAGAGCATCCTGCTCTGTCCCGACGCGGCCTACCTCGATGCGGTGCGCGCCGAGATCGAGCGCCTGCTGCCGGCGATGCCGCGGCGCGACGTGATCCGCGCATCGCTCGAAGGCCGCGGCGCTCTGATCCTCACGCGTTCGATGGAGGAAGCTTGCGAGATCAGCAACCGCATCGCGCCGGAGCACCTCGAAGTGAGCTCGCGCGAGCCGCAGCGCTGGGAGCCTGCCCTGAAGCATGCCGGCGCGATCTTCCTCGGCGCCTTCACCAGCGAAAGCCTCGGCGACTACTGCGCAGGTCCGAACCACGTGCTGCCCACTGCGGGTACAGCGCGCTTCTCGTCGCCGCTGGGCGTGTACGACTTCCAGAAGCGCTCCAGCCTGATCGAGGTCAGCGAGGCCGGCGCGCAGGTGCTGGGCGCCATCGCCGCCGAGCTGGCCTATGGCGAGGGGCTGCAGGCCCACGCCCAGGCCGCCGAGATGAGATTGACCACGAAGGAGGATGCTGCATGACCACGCTCGCCGAACGGATGAACCGCGTGATCCGCCACGACGTGCAGGGCATGCACGGCTATGCGATCCAGGCCAGCGCCGGCTTCGTCAAGCTCGACACGATGGAGAACCCGTTCCGGCTGC
>VBDL01000553.1 GCA_005884255.1 Betaproteobacteria bacterium
GCGCCTCATCGCCGCCACCTTGTCGCTCGTCGCGGTGCTCGCGTCGAGCTCGGCGTAGAGCGCGGCGAAGCGGTTCATCGGGTGTTTAGCGGTACCCCGTGGCCGGGGTGAACACTCAGTCGGCCCGGGTCAACATGTGCACACCAACGGCCTCGGCCACTTCGATGCCGTCGACCCCGGCCGACATGATGCCGCCCGCATAGCCGGCACCTTCGCCTGCCGGGTACAGGCCGGCGACATTGAGACTTTGAAAGTCCTTGCCGCGCGGGATGCGCAGCGGCGATGAGGTGCGCGTCTCGACGCCGGTGAGTATGGCGTCGTGCATCGAAAAGCCCGGGATCTGTCGATCGAAGGCCGGCAAGGCTTCCCGGATGGCGGCCAGGGCTTCGTCCGGCAGGCTGCCACGGCCGGGCTCGGCCAAGTCCGTCAGACGCACGCCCGGCTTGTACGACGGCAGCACGCTGGCGAATTCCCGCGCACAGTCACGACCGTGCCGCCCCTGGATGAAGTCGCCCACGAGTTGGCCGGGTGCCCGGTAGTTCTCGCCGCCGAGCACATAGGCGCGCGACTCCCAGAAGCGCTGGAAGGCAATGCCGTCCAGCGGCGGCACCGGGCCCTGCGCGCTCTTGTCCTGCCGGTAGTCCTGCGCGGAGATGCCCACGACGATGCCCGCGTTGGCGTTGCGCTCGTTGCGCGAATACTGGCTCATGCCGTTGGTCACGACGCGTTGAGGCTCCGAGGTGGCGGCCACCACCGTGCCGCCGGGGCACATGCAGAAGCTGTAGACCGAGCGGCCATTGCGCGCGTGGTGCACGAGCTTGTAGTCCGCCGCGCCGAGGATCGGGTTGCCGGCGCTCGGGCCGAAGCGCGCGCGGTCGATCAGGCTCTGCGGGTGCTCGATGCGAAACCCCACCGAGAACGGCTTGGCTTCCATCGCCGCACCGCGCCGGTACAGCATCTCGAAGGTGTCGCGCGCGCTGTGGCCCACGGCCAGCACCACATGGTCGGCCTCGAGCTCCTCGCCGGTGGCGAGGATGAGGCCGCGCACATGCCCGCCCTCGATGCGGATGTCGCTCACGCGCTGCTGGAAGCGGACCTCCCCCCCCAGCGCTTCGATGTCCGCGCGCATCTTCTCGACCATGCTCACCAGGCGGAAGGTGCCGATGTGCGGCTTGGCGACATAGAGGATCTCTTCCGGCGCGCCGGCCTTGACGAACTCGGTGAGCACTTTGCGCGTCAGGTGTCGCGGATCGCTGATCTGGCTCCACAGCTTGCCGTCGGAAAACGTGCCCGCACCGCCTTCGCCGAACTGCACGTTGGACTCGGGGTCGAGCACACCCTGGCGCCACAGGCCCCAGGTGTCCTTCGTGCGTTCGCGCACCGGCTTGCCACGCTCCAGCACGATGGGGCGAAGGCCCATCTGCGCCAACGCCAGCGCCGCGAAGATGCCGCAGGGGCCGAACCCGATAACGACCGGGCGCGGCCGCTGCGTTGCATAGAAGTCGGCCGGCGCCTGCGCCACGAGGCGATAACGCGTGTCCGGGGCCGGCCGCACATGGGCATCGTCGGCATGACGGGCGCGCACGGCGGATTCATCGGCCAGCTCGCAATCGACGGTGTAGATGAGCACCACCGCCGCCTTCTTGCGCGCGTCGTAGCTGCGCTTGAACACCGTGAAGCTCGTCAGCTCGGCGTCGTTCACACCCAGGCGTGACACGATCGCCGGGCGCAACGCTTCCTGCGAATGATCCAGCGGCAGGCGAAGCTCGGTGATCCTCAGCATGGGCATTCGGGCGGCGGCGCCAAGGCCGCGCCCTGCCGTACCGCGGCGGCTTTAGCCGCCCTTGCGGGCGCGCTTGCCGGGGTTCTTCTTGCTGCGCGTGTGCGAGCCACGCTCCTTGCTGATCTTCTGGCCTTTGCCGGCCGTGAAAGTGACCCCCGTCGGCGCCACGACGGGCGGCGTGGCGCGGCGATCGGCTTCGGTCTTGATCTTGTTGCCCATGGTATGACTCCGGTGTGCTGATGTCGA
>VBDL01000543.1 GCA_005884255.1 Betaproteobacteria bacterium
TGCCGAGCGACCTGATCGCGTGGAACCGCGACGTCACGCGCATGCCGGCGGTGATGCACAGCGAGTACCTGCACCGCTGCCACCTCGACAACGAGCTGGCCGAGGGGCGCTATCCGGTCGAGGGGCGGCCGGTGTCGCTGTCGGACCTGCGGCTGCCGGTGTTCTGCGTCGCCACCGAGACCGACCACGTGTCGCCATGGCACTCGGTGTACAAGCTGCACCGCCTCACCAACACCGAGGTGACCTTCGTGCTGACCAACGGCGGGCACAACGCCGGCATCGTTTCCGAGCCGGGCCACGACGGGCGGCGTTATGCCATCCACACCACGGCGGCGGACGACCCCTGGCTCGATTCCCAGCGCTGGACCGAGGTCGCCCAGGCGCACGAAGGCTCATGGTGGCCGGCGTGGCACGCGTGGCTGGCCACGCTCGGCAACGGCAAGGTGGCGGCACGCGAGGTGAAGCCGGTCGGCGAGCTGCCCGCGGCGCCCGGCGACTACGTGCATGTGAAATATCTGGATTGAAGCCTGGATGAATCAGGCGCCGCCGAGCACGCGCAGGATCTCGCGCCCGTAGGCCTCGAGCTTCTTTGCGCCGACGCCGCTGATCTGCGCCAGCGCGTCGAGCGTCGCCGGGGCTTCCTGCGCCATCTGCGCCAGGGTGGCATCGTGGAACACCACGTAGGCCGGCAGGTTGTGCTCGCGCGCGACCTCGGCGCGCCACGCCTTCAGTGCAGCGAAGCGCTGCTGCGCGCTGTCGTCCAGCGTCGCCGCCGCGGCGGGCACCTTCTGGCCATTGCGCGCCACGCGTGCCTTGCGCCCGCGCACGGGCTCACGCGGCTCACGCAGCACGATGTCGACTTCGCCTTTGAGCACCGCGCGCGCGGTGTCGGCCAGCTCCAGCGTGTTGAACTCGCCCTCGGTGCGCAGGTGGCCGAGCGCAACGAGCTGGCGCACGACGCCGCGCCACTGCGCCTCGCTCAAGTCGGCGCCGATGCCGAAGGTCGACAGGTGCTGGTGGCCGTATTGCGCGACCTTGTCGGTGCTCTTGCCGCGCAGCACGTCGATCAGCTGGCCGGCGCCGAAGCGCGTGGCCCCGAAGCCATCGCGGTGCTGCGCGAAGCGGTAGATGCACGACAGCGCCTTGCGCGCCGCCTCGGTGGCGTCCCAGGTCTGCGGCGGGTTGAGGCAGTTGTCGCAGTTGCCGCAGGGCTCGCTCGTTTCGCCAAAATAGGCGAGCAGGCGCACGCGCCGGCAGTCGTGCGCCTCGGCCAGTGCCAGCAGCGCCTCGAGCTTGCCGCGCTGGATGCGCTTGAAGTCCTCGCTCGCCGTGCCGTCGTCGATCATGCGGCGCTGGTTGACCACGTCCGCCAGGCCGTAGGTCATCCACGCCTCGGCGGCCTCGCCGTCGCGGCCGGCGCGGCCGGTCTCCTGGTAGTAGCCCTCGATGTTCTTCGGCAGGTCGAGGTGCGCGACGAAGCGCACGTCGGGCTTGTCGATGCCCATGCCGAAGGCGATGGTGGCGACCATGACGATGCCGTCCTCGCGCAGGAAGCGGTCCTGATGGCGGCGCCGTACGTCGGCGTCGAGCCCGGCGTGATACGGCAGCGCGGCGACGCCTTCGCCCGCCAGCCACTGCGCCGTCTCCTCCACCTTCTTGCGCGACTGGCAATAGACGATGCCGGCCTCGCCCTCGTGCTCGTCGCTGACGAAGCGCAGCAGCTGCGCGCGCGCGTTGTCCTTCTCGACGATGGTGTAGCGGATGTTCGGGCGGTCGAAGCTGGCGACGAAGCGGCGCGCGTCCTGCAGCTGCAGGCGCTGCACGATGTCCTCGCGCGTGTGCTCGTCGGCGGTGGCCGTGAGCGCGATGCGCGGCACGCTGGCAAAGCGCTCGTGCAGCACCGACAGCTGCAGGTATTCCTCGCGGAAGTCGTGGCCCCACTGGCTGACGCAATGTGCCTCGTCGATGGCGAACAGGCTGAGCAGGCCGCGCTGGTGCAGCGAATCGAGCATCGCCAGGAAGCGCGGGTTGGTCACGCGCTCGGGCGCCGCGTACAGCAGCACGACGCGCGCGCTCACCAGCTCGCGCTCGACGCGCTGCGCCTCTTCGCTGGTCAGGGTCGAGTTGAGGAACAGCGCGTGCACGCCGGCTTCCTCCAGCGCGCCGACCTGGTCGTGCATCAAGGCGATCAAGGGGCTGACCACCACGGTGACGCCGCGGCCGGCACGATGCCGTGCGATCGCCGGCACCTGGTAGCACAAGCTCTTGCCGCCGCCGGTGGGCATCAGCACCAGCGCATCGCCGCCCGCTGTGACATGGTCGACGACTGAGCCCTGCTCGCCGCGGAAGGCGGCGTAGCCGAAGACCTCGTGCAGGATCGAAAGCGGGGTGTCGGCTGAAGGGGCGGCGGGCACTGGCAGAAGCGGCGTGGGGCGGGCGGCCCCGATTGTCGCAGCCCGGGCCGAGGCGGCTTCAGGCCAGGTCGAGCGCGCGCGCTGCACCGAGCAGCGCCGGCGAGGTTTCGGCGTCGATCACATAGGTCGGGATCGAGTGCA
>VBDL01000544.1 GCA_005884255.1 Betaproteobacteria bacterium
ATCGATTGGGCGCTCGCGCATCGCAAGGCGCGCGAGCTGCTCGCGAAGGTGGGACTGAAGGAGTCGCGCGCCACGATCATCACCGACCTCGGCGTCGGCAAGCAGCAGCTGGTGGAGATCGCCAAGGCGCTGTCCAAGGAAGTGCGGCTGCTGATCCTCGATGAGCCCACGGCGAGCCTGAACGAGACCGACAGCGATGCGCTGCTGGAGCTGCTGCTGGAGCTCAAGCGCCACGGCATCGCGTGCATCTTGATCTCGCACAAGCTCAACGAGGTGGCCAAGGTGGCCGATTCGATCACCGTGCTGCGCGACGGTGCCACGGTCGCGGCCATGGACTGCAGCGACGGTCCGCCGCAGCAGAACGTGATCATCCATCACATGGTGGGCCGCGAGCTCGCTGACCGCTACCCGCGGCGCACGCCGAAGATCGGCGAGACGGTGTTCGAGCTGCGCGACTGGCGCGTGCACCATCCGCTGCACGCCGATCGCGAGGTCGTCAAGGGCGTAAATCTCCACGTGCGGCGCGGCGAGATCGTCGGCATTGCCGGCCTCATCGGCGCGGGCCGCACCGAGCTCGCGATGAGCGTGTTCGGCCGCTCGTGGGGCCGGCGCATCAGCGGCACGGCGATGATGCACGGCCGCGAGGTCGACCTCGGCACCGTGCAGAAGGCGGTGGCGCAGGGCCTGGCCTACGTCACGGAAGACCGCAAGTCGCTGGGCCTCGTGATCAACGACAGCATCGCGCACAACACGACGCTGGCCAACCTGCGCGACGTGTCGCAGCGCGGCGTGATCGACACAGGCCGCGAGCATGCGGTGGCGAGCGACTTCCGCCGCAAGCTCGCCACGCGCTGCGCGAGCGTGCATCAGCCGGTGGTCAACCTGTCGGGCGGCAACCAGCAGAAGGTCGTGCTCGCGAAGTGGCTGTTCTCGAACCCGACGCTGCTGATCCTCGACGAGCCGACGCGCGGCATCGACGTCGGCGCGAAGTTCGAGATCTACACGCTGATCGCGCAACTGGCCGAGGAAGGCCGCTCCATCCTCCTGATCTCTTCGGAGATGCCCGAGCTGCTAGGCATGTGCGACCGCATCTATGTGATGAACGAAGGCGAGTTCGTCGCCGAGTTCGATGCGGCCGAGGCCTCGCAGCAAAAAATCATGCATGCCATCGTGAATGCCGGAACCCATGAGTGCAGTGTCTGACATCGAGAGCGGCGCACGCGGCGCCGCGCCGGCGCGCTCCAGCGCCGCCCATTTCCTGAAGCAGAACCTGCGCGAGTACGGGATGCTGCTGTCGCTCGTGGCGATCATGGTGTTCTTCCATGTCATGACCGACGGCACGCTGCTGCAGCCGCTGAACCTCACGAACCTCGTGCTGCAGAACAGCTACATCGTCATCATGGCGCTGGGCATGCTGCTCGTGATCGTGTCCGGCCACATCGACCTGTCGGTCGGCTCGGTGAGCGGCTTCATCGGCGCGCTGGCCGCCGTGCTGATGGTCGAGCACGGCTGGCATTTCGTGCCGGCGACCGTCGTCTGCTTGACGGTCGGAGCAGCCATCGGCGCGGCGCAGGGCTGGTTCGTCGCCTACTTCAAGATCCCTTCGTTCATCGTCACGCTGGCCGGCATGCTGGTGTTCAAGGGGCTGGCGCTCGCGCTGCTGCAGGGCCAGTCGGTCGGCCCGTTCCCGCTGGAGTTCCAGAAGCTGAGCTCGGGCTTCATCCCGGATGTCTTCCAAGCCAGTGACCTGCGCCTGACCTCGCTGCTGCTGGGCGTCGCGGTCGCGGTGGCGATGGCGGCCATCGCGTGGCGCGAGCGCGGCAACCATCGGCGGCACGGCATGGACGTCGAGCCGATGGCGCTGTTCGTGGCGCGCAATGCGGC
>VBDL01000545.1 GCA_005884255.1 Betaproteobacteria bacterium
TAGAATCGCTTCAAGCCCTCGGATTCAGGAGTGCGCCATGACGATCCAGGAACTCGCCGTCATCAAGCGCTGGCATGTCGCGCATCGCCGCGATCACCCGGTCGAATTCCATACCTGGGACCTGGTGCTCACCGCCTGGCTGGCCGGCTGGGTCGGGTTGCCGACGGCCTGGCTGCTCGCCGCGCCCCTCGTGATGCTCGCCTGCTTCGCCGCACTGTTCATTCCCGCGCTGTACGTGCGCACTCGCATGCGCCTGCATGCGCAGCACCGCCTGCGTTGCGATTGGGAATACGTGGTGCGCGCAGCGCACGCGATGCATTGACTAGATCTGCTGCCGGTCAAGCTCGGCGATTTCCACGCTGGCATTGACCAGCGCCGCGATGAGGTCCGGATCAACCTCCTGCCCGTAGCGCATCTTCAGGTGGCGCAGGCCCTTGCCGGTGCCTTCGAGTTGCGGAAAGCGCTCGGCCAGCGCCGCGCCGTTGAAGACTTGCAGGTTGAGGTGGGACTTGTGCGGCATCAGCGCCAGCAGGTTGCTGCCGCCGTGCATGTAGACGAGGTTGCCCCATTTGACGGTCGACGCGAACGATGGGTGCGCGGCCAGCACGGCCGCATGGGCCGCGCGCGCCATGTCGCGCTGCTGGGCCGAGAGCAGATCGAACCAGGTCTCGATCAAGGCCGAGGACCGCAGGTTGCTGCGCATCGCTCCCTCCGATCACGGGCCCCGCGCCGCAGTGGGGGCCCTGGCGTCGATGGTAGTCCTTCAGACCAGCCGCGCCAACTCCAGCACGAAACCCTCGTCGCTCATCATCTTCTGGAAGGCCTCGACGCGGCCGGCGTCGTAGGCCAGCACGGCCGGCTTGGGCGCGTGGCGCGCGGAGTCGGCGGTGCGCAGCTGCTGCAGCCCCATCTGCGGGAACATGCCGGCAAAGTCGGTGCTGTGGAACTCGGTGGGCACGTCCGACAGCTCTACGGTCTGCGGTACGGGCATCGGCATCATCATGGCAATCTCCCTGTCGCGCGAGGGCGTGGCGGCCCTCGATGATCGGGAGATTAAATCGGCCGCCGCGCCGCGATGCGCCGAAAAGACGGCTTTAGCGCCGCCTGTTCAGGTCTTCGGCAGCGTGACGCCGCGTTGCCCCTGGTACTTGCCGCCGCGGTCCTTGTAGCTGGTCTCGCAGACCTCGTCGCTTTCGAAGAACAGCACCTGCGCGCAGCCCTCGCCGGCATAGATCTTGGCCGGCAGCGGCGTGGTGTTGCTGAACTCCAGCGTCACATAGCCTTCCCACTCCGGCTCGAAGGGCGTGACGTTGACGATGATGCCGCAGCGCGCATAGGTGCTCTTGCCGAGGCAGATGGTCAGCACGTTGCGCGGGATGCGGAAGTACTCCAAGGTGCGCGCCAGCGCGAAGCTGTTGGGCGGGATGATGCAGACGTCGGCCTGGATGTCGACGAAGCTGCGCTCGTCGAAGGCCTTCGGGTCGACCACGCAGCGGATGTCGTAACCGTAGCTCGACGTGCCATAGCTGACGATCTTTTGCCCGTCGGCCGCATGGCGCACCTGGCCCGGCTCGAACGGCTCGATCATGCCGTGCTGTTCCGCCATGCGGCGGATCCATTTGTCGCTCTTGATGCTCATGCTGGGTTCCTTCGGGTGCCGCGATTCTAGGCAAGCCCGGCACCCAGACAGGGGAGCGGTCCGCTTCGGGGCATGGAGTGTCTACATTTTGACAGTCGCCCCCGCCTGTGCTGCACTAGCATGAACGCGTCCCAGTGCAGGACCAACAGGAGACCCGGGCCATGCGCAACGCCACCGAGCTGATGGTGCAGTACGCCGAGTACCACCGCGACCGGCGCAACATCGCCACCCATTTCATCGGCATTCCCTTGATCGTCTTCGCCATCGGCGTGCTGCTGGCGCGCCCGAGCTTCGCGCTCGGCGGCCTCGTGCTGACGCCGGCCTGGCTGCTGTGGGCAGCGGCCACGCTGTGGTACCTGACGCGCGGCAACCTCGTGCTCGGCTTTGCGGTGAGCGCGGCCAACGGCGTGCTGATGCTGCTGGCGCACCAGGTGGCCGGCGGCAGCACCGCGGTGTGGCTGACCTGGGGGCTCGGCGCCTTCATCATCGGCTGGGTGTTCCAGTTCGTCGGCCACTACTATGAAGGGCGCAAGCCGGCCTTCGTCGACGACATCACTGGCCTGCTGGTCGGGCCGATGTTCGTCACCGGCGAGGCGCTGTTCGCGCTCGGCTGGGGCAAGCCGCTGCTCGATGAGATCGAGCGGCGCGCCGGCCCGACGATGCTTCGCGACCTCGCGCACCCGGCCCATTGATGCGCCGCTTCCTCCGCTGGGCCGGCGCGGCGCTGCTGCCCGGCGTACTGCTGGCCATCGTCTATGTCGCGGTGCAGATCCAGCGCCGCCCGCCCCTCGAACCCTATCGCGCGCTCACGCTGCCCGAAGCGGCGCCCGCTCCGGGTGAATTGCGCGTGCGCTTTGCCGGCGTCAGCACGCTGCTGTTCGACGACGGCGAAACGGCTTGGATGACCGACGGCTTCTTCTCGCGGCCCGGCTTGAAGCAGACTTTCACGTCGCGCATTGCGCCGGACGCGCAAGTCATCGAGCGCGAGCTGCAGCGCCTGCACGTGGGCAAGCTGGCCGCCGTGGTGCCGGTGCATTCTCACTATGACCACGCGCTCGATGCGCCGGTGGTCGCGCAGCGCAGCGGCGCGCTGCTCGTCGGCTCGGCCTCCACGCTGAACATCGGCCGTGGCCTGGGCCTGCGCGAATCACAGATGCGCGAAGTGCGACCCGGCGACACGCTGCGCCTGGGCAAGTTCACGATCACGTTCATCGAGTCGCGCCACAGCCCGACGCCGCTGAACGACGGCGTCACGCGCGAGACGATCGATGCGCCGCTCACGCCGCCGGCGCGCGCCACTGACTGGCGCACCGGCAGCGTGTGGTCGCTGCTCGTCGAGCATGAAGGCCGGCGGCTGCTGGTGCAGGGCAGCTCCGGCTTCGTGCCCGGCGCGCTGGCCGGCCGCCGCGCCGACGTGGTGTTCCTCGGTGTCGGCACGCTGGGCAAGAAGAGCGACGCCTATCGAGCCAGCTACTGGAACGAGGTGGTGAAGTCCGTGGGCGCCAGGCGCGTGATCCCCGTGCACTGGGACGACTTCTGGTTGCCGCTGAGCGAGCCTTTGCAGGCGATGCCCTTGCTGTTCGACGACTTCGGCGTGTCGATGACCGACCTCTCGCGCCGCGCCGCGCAGGACGGCGTCGAGCTGCGGCTGCCGCCGACCTTCCTGCCCTTCGCGCCGTTTGCGCCGGCGGCGCCGGCTGCGCCATGAACGGCCCGGTGCTGGTGATGGGCGCCGGCACGATCGGCTGCTACCTCGGCGGCCGTCTCGCCGCGGCGGGTGTCGACGTGATCTTCATCGGCCGGCCGCGCGTGCTGTCGGCCCTGCAGGCGCATGGACTGCGCGTGACGGACATGGACGGCGCCGACCATCGCATCGACGCCGCGTCGCTGCACCTGGCCGGCAGCGTGCCGGCCGATGTGCGGCCCGCGCTGGTGCTGCTGGCGGTGAAGAGCGGCGCCACCGCCGAAGCGGCGGCCGAGCTCGCTGCCGCGCTGCCGGCGGGCACGCCGGTGCTGTCGATGCAGAACGGCGTGTCGAATGCCGCGACGGCGCAGGCGGCGGCGCCGGCCTTGCGCGTGCTGCCCGGCATGGTGCCGTACAACGTGGCCGAGCTCGGGCCCGGGCACGTCCACCGCGGCACCGGCGGCGTGCTCGCGGCGCAGGACGACGCGGCGCTGCGGCCGTGGGTCGACGTGTTCGCGCGCGCCGGCATCCCGCTGAAGCTGCATGCGGACCTGACGTCCATCCAGTGGGGCAAGCTGCTGATCAACCT
>VBDL01000546.1 GCA_005884255.1 Betaproteobacteria bacterium
AGGTGGCCGCGCTGATGACGGCCGACATGATCCGCCGCCGCGTTGCCGCGCCGGTGCTGACCGAGCGCGAAGGGGCCGAACCGCGGCGCGCCGACCGCATCATGGTGCCGGGCCGCTGCCGCGGCGACCTCGAGGCATTGACGCAGCACTACGGCATCCCGGTCGCGCGCGGGCCCGAGGAGCTGAAGGACCTGCCGCGCCACTTCAGCCGCGACGCCAGGCCGGTCGACCTGGCGCACTACGAGGTCGCGATCTTTGCCGAGATCGTCGATGCGCCGCACCTGTCGGTGAGCGCGATCGTCGAGCGGGCCCATGCGCTCGCGGCCGACGGCGCCAACGTCATCGACCTCGGTTGCCTGCCCGAGACGCGCTTCGATCATCTCGAAGCCAGCGTGCGCGCGCTCAAGGCCCAAGGCCTGAAGGTCAGCGTCGATTCGCTGGACACCGCCGAGCTGCTGCGCGGCGGCCGGGCCGGCGCCGACTATCTGCTGAGCCTGACGGCAGACACGCTGTGGGTGGCCGACCAGGTCGCGAGCACGCCGGTGCTGATCCCGCGCGTGCCCTCGGACGAAGCCTCGCTGTACGCGGCCATCGATGCGATGCGCGAGCGCGGGCGTGCCTACCTGGCCGACGCCATCCTCGACCCGCTGCCCTTCGGACTCATGGCCTCGCTGGTCCGCTACCAACGCCTGCGCGAACGTTATGCCGACGCACCCATCATGATGGGCGTGGGCAACGTCACCGAGCTGACCGAGGCCGACACCAGCGGCATCAACGCCGTGCTGCTGGGCATCTGCGCCGAGCTGCGTGCCAGCGCCATCCTCACCACGCAGGTGAGCCAGCATGCGCGGCGCGCGGTGCGCGAGGCCGACTGGGCGCGCCGCATCATGCACGCTGCCTGCACGACGATGAGCCTGCCCAAGGGCATGAGCGACGCGCTGATGACGGTGCATGCCAAGCACCCCTTCCCCGACACGCCCGACGAGATCCGCCAGACCGCCGGCGCGGTGCGCGATCCCAACTTCCGCGTGCAGGTCTCGCGGGAGGGCATCCACGTCTACAACCGCGACGGGCACGCCCAGGCGCAGGACGCCTTCGAGCTGTGGCCGCAACTGAAGCTCCACGACGACGCGCCGCACGCCTTCTACATGGGCGTGGAGATTGCACGCGCCGAGATCGCATGGCAGCTGGGCAAGCGCTATGCGCAGGACCAGCCGCTGGACTGGGGCTGCGCGGTCGAACGCCGTGCCGACGACCTGTCCGCCCGGTGTGCGCCGGGCCCCACGCTGAAAGCCGTCAATGAATGACCTGATCTTCGAAACCGTGGTGACCACGGTCTCGCGCGAGGAGCGACCGCACGTCGCGCCGCTGGGTGTGCGCTATCGCGACGACCAGGTGGTGCTGATGCCCTTCCGCCCTTCGACCACGCTGGACAACATCGTCGCCACCGGCCATGCCGTGCTCAACATCGTGGTCGACACGCGCGTGTTCGCCGGTTGCGTGACCGGCCGCAAGACCTGGCCCACGGTCCCTGTCGAGCGCGTGGCCGGCGTGCGCCTGGCCTGTGCCCTGGGCCATGTGGAGCTCAGGCTCGAATCGCAGACCGACGATCCGCAACGCCCGGTGCTGTTGATGGGCCGCGTGCACGAGCGCCAGCATGCGCCCTTCATCGGCTTCAACCGCGCGCAGGCCGCGGTGATCGAAGGCGCCGTGCTGGTGAGCCGCTTGCACATGCTGCCGCGCGACAAGATCGACAGCGAGATGCGCTACCTGCAGATCGCCATCGACAAGACGGCGGGGCCCGCGGAGCACGAGGCTTGGCGGTGGTTGAACGAGGCGGTGGCGAATTTCCGCGGTCGGCCGCCGGGCCGCCCCAAGGCCGACGCGCCCCCGCGGGGGGCCGCCGCCGAAGGCGGCTTGGGGGTCAACACAGGGAGAAGGGCATGACGAGACTGCTGGTGAGCGTGCGCGATGTGGGCGAGGCGTTGTCGGCCGCCGCAGCGGGGGCGGATTTCATCGACTTGAAGGAGCCGCGTGCGGGTGCCTTGGGTGGCCTGCCCCTGCAGACCATCCGCGAGGTCGTGACCGCGCTGCGCCGGCAAGGCGCAACGCAGCCGATCAGCGCAACGATAGGCGACTGGCCGATGGCGCAATGCGAGGCCATCGTCGCGCAGGTGCTTGCGGTGGCCGATTGCGGTGTGGACTATGTGAAGGTCGGCATCGAAAACGAAGGCTGCGCGGCGGATGTGCTGCAAGCCCTGGCAGGCTGTGGCCGCCCCGTCGTACCGGTGTTCATTGCAGATCGCGGCGTCGACACGCAGCTGCTGGCCGTGGCCTGTGCGTTGCCATTTCCCGGGCTGATGCTGGACACCGCCGACAAGCACGCCGGCAGCTTGTTCGACTGCATCAGCGAGCGAGCCTTGCAGCGCTTCATCGAGCAGGTGCGGCGCGCGGGTCAGCTGGCCGGCCTGGCCGGGGCACTGCGTCTTCAGCATCTGCCACGCTTGCGCAGCCTGGCACCCGACTTCGCAGGGTTTCGCAGCGCGGTGTGTTCAGGTGCACGCACGACCGAGCTGGTTCCCGCCAAGGTTCGCGCTCTTCGTGCCGAGCTGTGCCGCGCCTCAGCGCTGGAACCAGGCCTGGTTTCGTAGGG
>VBDL01000547.1 GCA_005884255.1 Betaproteobacteria bacterium
CAGCGCCTGACCAAGACACGCGCCGCCATGGCCGAGCGTGGTATCGAATTACTGATCGTTACCGATCCGACCAACATGGCCTGGCTCACCGGCTACGACGGCTGGTCCTTCTACGTGCACCAGTGCGTGCTGGTCGGCATGGAGGGCGAGCCGCTCTGGTTCGGCCGCGGCATGGACGGCAACGGCGCGGACCGGACAGCGTATCTGCGGCGCGAGAGCATCCTGCGCTACCCCGACGATTACGTACAGTCCCCCGAGCGCCATCCGATGGACTACCTCGCGCTCGAAGTCATTGCCGCACGCGGCTGGCAGGCCGCGCGCGTCGGCGTCGAGATGGACAACTACTACTTCAGCGCCGCCGCCTTCGCGTCGCTGCAAAAACACCTGCCGCAGGCCCGCTTCGTTGACGCCACGGCGCTGGTCAACTGGCAGCGCGCCATCAAATCGCCGCGCGAGATCGAGTACATGCGCATCGCTGCGCGCATCGTCGAGCGCATGCATCAGCGCATCGTCGAGGTCATCGAGCCGGGCATGCGCAAGAACGAGCTGGTGGCGCAGATCTACGCCACCGGCATCGAAGGCGCCGACGGCCACGGCGGCGACTACCCCGCCATCGTGCCGCTCTTGCCCACCGGCGCTGATGCCGCCGCGCCGCACCTGACCTGGGACGACTCAAAGCTCGAGCGCGGCGCCGGCACCTTCTTCGAGATCGCCGGCTGCTACCGGCGCTACCACTGTCCGCAGTCGCGCACCGTGTTCCTGGGCAAGCCGCCGAAGCATTTCATCGAGGCCGAGCGTGCCGTGGTCGAGGGCATCGAAGCGGGCCTGGCCGCGGCCAGGCCGGGCAACCGCTGCGAGGACATCGCCAACGCCTTCTTCAAGGTGCTGAGCAGCCACGGCATCGAGAAGAACAGCCGCTGCGGCTACCCGATCGGTGCGAGCTATCCGCCCGACTGGGGTGAGCGAACCATGAGCCTGCGCCCGGGTGACCGCAGCGTGCTGCAGCCGGGCATGACCTTTCACTTCATGCCCGGCATCTGGCAGGACGACTGGGGCCTGGAGATCACCGAAAGCATCCTCATCACCGACACCGGCGTCGAGCCCCTGTGCCGTACGCCGCGCCAACTCTTCATCAAGGATTGAAACCAATGATGAACTCCCCAATCACGCCGACCGTCGATTTCTCACGCCAGGGCGTCCAGCACGGATTCCTGAAACTGCCCTACTCGCGTGACGATTCAGCGTGGGGCGCGGTGATGATCCCGATCACCGTGATCCGGCACGGCAGCGGCCCCACGGTGCTGCTCACCGGCGCCAACCACGGCGACGAGTACGAGGGCCCGGTGGCGCTGATCAAGCTCGCCAATTCGCTCACCGCCGAGGAGGTCAGCGGCTGCGTGATCATCGTGCCCTACCTGAACTACCCGGCCTTCCGCGCCGGGCGCCGCACCTCGCCGATCGACCAGGGCAACCTGAACCGCAGCTTCCCCGGTCGGCCAGACGGCAGCGTGACGCAAAAGATCGCCGACTACGTCCAGCGCCACCTGCTGCCGCAGGCCGACTTTGTGCTCGACATCCATTCGGGCGGTAAGACGCTCGATTTCGTACCCTTCGCGGCGGTGCATGTGCTCGACGACAAGGCGCAGCAGGCGCGTTGCGCAGCGGCGATGCGCGCGTTCGGCGCCCCGTACTCCATGATGATGCTCGAACTTGACAACGTCGGCATGTTCGACAGTGCGGCCGAGGCGGCCGGCAAGGTGTTCGTGTCGACCGAGCTGGGCGGTGGTGGCAGTACCACGGCGGCGAGCATCGCGATAGCCGAATCGGGCGTGCGGCGCCTTCTTGCGCATGCAGGTGTTTGCGAAGGGAGGGTCGACCCGCCCGAGACCGTGATGCTCGACATGCCCGACGGCGACTGCTTCATCACCTGCCTGAACGACGGCCTGCTCGAAATGTGCAAGGACCTGGGCGAGACTGTCATCCCCGGCGAGTTGCTGGCCCGCGTGCATGACACGGCCCGCACAGGCATGACGCCGATCGAATACCGCGCAAGGCGCGGCGGGCTGCTTGCCTCGCGGCATTTTCCCGGCTTGATCGGCTGCGGCGACACCCTCGCGGTGGTCGCAGACATCGTAAGCCCCAGTCCCCGCGTCCAGCCCGTTCCCTAAGTTCATGCCGAGGCCGCGCGCGGCTCCCGGCACCCTTGAAT
>VBDL01000548.1 GCA_005884255.1 Betaproteobacteria bacterium
ATGTTCAGCGTCGAGTCGATGCCTTGGTGCAGGTCGACCCATTCCCATTCCTGCCGCGCATCGACGCGCGAGAAGTCCTTCAGGTCCTGCACGATCTTGCGCACGCGGCTGATGCCTTCCTTCGACTCGGCCATCAGCGTGGGGATGTCGTCCTTCAGGTAGTCGAGTTCGATGCGCTCGCGTAAAGCGCGCAGCCGCTCGGCCGCGGGCGTTCCGGCCAGCGCGCTCTCGGCCTGCTCGTAGGCACCGAGCATCTCGAACAGGTCGGCAAGGTATTTTTCCAGCGTGCCGAAGTTCGAGAAGATGTAGCCGATCGGGTTGTTGATCTCGTGCGCCACGCCGGCGGCGAGCTGGCCGATGGAGGCCAGCTTCTCCGACTGCATCAGCTTGTCCTGCGTGTCGGAGAGCTTGGCGTTGAGCTCCTTGAGCTCTTCGTTGGCGCGCAGCAGTTCCTCGATGCGGCTGGCCGGCATGTCGAGCGTGGGGGTCATGTTTCTTCCTACACGGTGAGGGCTTCGCACAGATCGTTGAGCTGCCACTCGGTGCGCTCGAAGATCTGCCGGTATTGCTCGGGGGACAGCGCCAGCCGTGTCCACGCGGACAGCGACAGCGGCGGCACCAGCTCGTCGGGCAGGCCGCAGACGTCCAGCGCATGCGCGATGTTGTCGGCCACATGCACGACATCGAGCAGGCTGACGCCGCCGCCGTCGTCCGGCGGCGCGTGGTGCCGGCGGATCGCGTCGACGATGGCCGGCGCAAAGCGCCAGTGCTCGGCGATCGATGCGCCGACCTGGGCGTGGTCGGTGCCGAGGATGTGGCGCTCTGCGGTGACCGGCTGGCAGTCGCGCTCGGCGCGATGGCGCAGCGCCTGCGCGAGTGCATCCGGGTAGTGACTGGCCAGCGCGAGGCGGCCGATGTCGTGCAGCAGCGCGGCGGTGAAGGCCGCGGCCTCATCGATCTTCAGCGATTGCGCCAGCGCCTGCGCGCACAGCGCGCTGGCCATCGAGTGGCGCCAGTAGGCGTCGAAATCGAAACCAGCGCACCGCGGCCGCGCGAAGCTGCCGGACACCGCCGCAGCAGTGAGCGCGCCCGCGAGGCTGCGCAGGCCGAGCACGTTGATGGCATCGCGGATCGAATGCACGCGGCCGGCCACGCCGTAGAAGGAGCAGTTGGCCAGGCGCAGCGCTTTGGCCGTCAGCGCCTGGTCGCTCGCGATCTTCAGCGCCAGCTGCTCCACCGCGACGTCCTCGCGCTGCAGCGCGGCCAGCAGGTCGCTGAGCGCCTGCGGCAGCGCCGGCAGCTCGCGCACTGCGGCCTGCAAGGTTTGCGGGTCGATCATGCTGCCTCGCCGCTGCGGTATTGCTGCACGAGATGGATCAGCGGGTGCACGAGGCCCTGGCGCAGCACATCGCGGAACAGCCATTCCAGGCGGTTCGGGGGTGGCGAGGGCGGCGCCTTGGGCGTGGGTTCGACGGTGGTTGACATGGCACTCCCTGTGCGTATTTCGAGATTCAATTCAGAGGAGGCTCTGTGGCCTCTTGAGGGGTGATCACGAGCAATCTGCCGTGCGAGCGCGAGTTGCCGTTCATGACGCGGCAGACGGCGCGAAAGCGCCGGCCGGCGAGATCGACGGTGCGCGACACGCCGTCGTCGCTGCGCCAGACCTCGCGCAGCGGCGCCGGCAGCGCCTCTTCGGCATCGCGGCCGAGCAGCGAGGCGCCGGCAGGCAGCAGCGCCTCGGCGTCGCGGTTGACGAAGGCGATCAGGCCTTCGACATCGAAGCCGATGATCGGGGCCGGCAGGTTCTCCAGCACCTCGCGCGCGCTGGCCGCGCGACCTTCCTCGAGGCTCATCTGCTCGCGCTGCGCGGCCAGCAGGCGCTGCAGCCGCTGGTTCACATCGGCCAGCTCCTGGTTGGCCTGCTGCACCTCGCGGTGCAGGCGGCGGTTCTCGTCGGCCATCTCCTTCTGGCGGAAGGCCTCCTCGATGTGGGCGCGCACGCGCTCGTCGTCCCAGGGCTTGGTGAGGAACTTGTAGATCGCGCCCTCGTTGACCGCGTCGGTGATCGACTGCAGCTCGGTGTAGCCCGACAGCACCATGCGCACCGTGTCGGGGTAGAGCTCCTTCGCGCGGCGCAGGAACTCCACGCCGGTCATGCCGGGCATGCGCTGGTCGGAGACGATCACGTCGACGTCCACCTCGGTCAGCCGCTGCAGGCCTTCGGCGGCGCTGTAGGCGGTGACGATGTGGTAGCCGTCGCGGCGCAGCAGGCGCTTCAGCGCGGCGACGATGTTCTCCTCGTCGTCGACGATGAGCAGCGTGCGCCGGCGCTGCTGGCGCTCGATGAAGCGCTCGGGCAGCCGCCGGTTCTCGCGCAGCATGGCCTCCACCTCGGCGGCGCAGACGCCGGCGCTGAAGTAGTAGCCCTGCATCTGGTCGCAGCCGTTGGCCACCAGCAGCGCGAGCTGGCCCTCGGTCTCCACGCCCTCGGCCAGCACCTTCATCTGCAGGCTGTGCGCCATGGTGATCACCGCGCGCGTCACCGACACGTCGGCCGGCGCGGCGGTCACGTCGTGCACGAACGAGCGGTCGACCTTGATCACGTCGATCGGCAGCGTGCGCAGGTAGCTGAGGTTGGAGTAGCCGGTGCCGAAGTCGTCCAGCCCGATCTTCACGCCCAGCGCACGCAGCGCGCTGAGCGTGCGCGCAGCGTGCGTCACGTCGGCGGCGAGTGTGCTTTCAGTCACCTCGACGCCCAGACGCGCCGGGTCGGCGCCGGTCTGCAGCAGCACGGCCTGGATGCGCTGCACGAGATCGGGCAGCTCGAGCTGGCGCGCCGACAGGTTGATCGTCACGCGCAGTGCGACGTAGCCCGCGCGCTGCCAGGCCACGCTCTGAAGGCAGGCCTGGCGCAGCACCCATTCGCCGATCTGCACGATGAGGCCGCTCTGCTCGGCCAGCGGAATGAACTCCGCAGGGGACACGTCGCCGAGGCTCGGGTGCTGCCAGCGCAGCAGCGCCTCGACGCCGCAGATCGTGCCGCTGTGCAGGTCGATTTGCGGCTGGTAGTGCAGCACCAGCTCGCCGCGCTCCACGGCATGGCGCAGTGCCGATTCCAACGCCAGGCGGCGTGCGACGCTGGTGTTCGACGGCGGCTTGAAGAAGCACGCGCGCTCGCCGCCCTGCTTGGCCTCGCGCTGCGCGGTGATGTCCTGCAGGATGGCCGCGCCGCGCAGCGGGCGGCCGTCGGCGCCGGCCTCGACCATGCCGCGGTGCAATACCACGCGGCGGTCGCCGTCGGCACGCACGATGTGGTGCTGGAACTCGAAGGGCTCGCCCGGCACGGCGTCGCGCCAGGTCGACGCCACGTACTGCCGCTCGTCGGCGGGCAGCCACTGCAGCACCGCCTTGCGCGACTGCGGCCGCGTGCGCGGCGGCACGCTGCCCAGCAGCTCCCACATGCCCACCGACAGCGTGGCGCGGCCGTTGGTGAGGTCGATGTCGATCGAGCCGCTGCGGCACAGCGCCTCGGTCTGCGCCAGCATGCGTGCGCGCCATTCCGAGGTGCACACTGCCTGCTTGAGCAGCAACTGGTAGTCGGTGGACGCGAGTGCCGGCAGCGCGTTGCGCGGCATGGCGGCAACGGCCAAAGGTAACGGCGGATTCGCAGAATCCTGCTGCACGGGCGACTCTCCCTGAACCGCTTCAATGCGGCCTTATGGAGAGCTTTTCGACGATGCAGCGGAGAGTTTTAGTCTTTCGCCCGTGAATCAGCGCACGACCAGCACCGGGATGCTGCTGTGCGTCAGCACTTTTTGCGTTTCGCTGCCGAGGATCAGCGCGGCGACGCCCCGGCGCCCGTGCGAGGCCATCACGATGAGGTCGCATTCGCTGCGCTTGGCGTGCTCGATGATCGCTTCCCACGGATGGAGCGCCTCCACCGACGCCGCCTCGCAGCGCAGGCCGGCGTTCTCGCAGACCTCCTTCACGCTGGCCAGCCGCTTGCTGGCCATGCGCTCCTGGGCATCGAAGAATTCCTGCGGCGCCACCGGCTGCATTTCCGACATCGTGCTGTAGAGGAAGGGCTCCTTCACCGACAGCGCATACAACTGGCCGCCGGTGGCCTTGGCCAGGTTGACGGCGGCGTCGACCGCCTTGGCGGTGATTTCGGAGCCGTCGGTGGGAATCAGGATGCGTTTGAACATGGCCGCCTCCTTGTAACCACGATGGCCTAGGGTCGCACCAACATTCCCCTGCGGTCAATAGGCGAACTAGCCAATTGCGACCGGCCGCGAAGGATCGGACGACCATTCGCTCCACGAACCGGGGTAGAGCAGCGACGTGCCGAGGCCGGCATGTTCCATCGCCAGCAGGTTGTGACAAGCGGTGGCGCCGGAGCCGCATTGCTGCACCACGCTGTCGGGCGCGGTGCCGGCGATCAGCGCGGCGAACTCGGCGCGCAGCTGCTCGGCGGGCTTGAAGCGGCCGTCGGCCTGGAGGTTGTCCTTGAAGAAGCGCAGCGCGGCGCCGGGGATGTGGCCGGCCTGCTTGTCCAGCGGCTCGACCTCGCCGCGGAAACGCTCGCCGGCACGCGCATCGAGCAGGCGCACCCGGCCCAAGCGCCGCAGCAGCGTATCGGCGTCGACGGTGGGCATCGCGGCGGTGGGCGAAGCCGGGTAGGGGGCGGCGCCTTCGCGGCGCGGCACCGTCTCGCTGCTGACGGCGCCGCCGGCGGCCACCCAGGCGGGGAGGCCGCCATCGAGCACGGCCACGGCGCGGTGCCCGAGCCAGCGCAGCAGCCACCAGGCGCGCGCGGCGAACATCGCGCCGTGGCGGTCATAGACAACGGCCTGCCGCGCCGGCGTGAGGCCGAGGCTGCCCATCAGGCGCGCGAAATCCTCGCGCCGCGGCAGCGGGTGCCGCCCGTTGTGGCCGGTCTTGGCGCCCGACAAGTCGCGGTCGAGGTGCAGGTAGTGCGCGGCCGGAATATGCGCCTCGCGATAGCTGCACTCGCCGGCTTCGGTGTCGGCCAGGTCGAAGCTGGTGTCGATGAGCACGGCGTCGTTGCCCAGGGTTCGCAGTTGCTCGGCAGTGATTAGCGTCGTATAGCTCATGGTTCAAGCGTCGAATGAGAGAGGGCGGGCGCCTTCTCGGCGCTCAGGCGCGTCGCCATCAGGCCCGCAGCGACGATCAGCACGATGCCGCCGACGGCGATCCATTGCAATGGATCATCGAACAGCAGCACGCCGTAGCCGAAGGAAAAAGCGATGCCGAGATATTGCAGGCTGGCGTTGACCAGCGGCCGGCCGATGCCATAGGCGCGCGTCATCATCAGCTGCGCCACCGTGGCGAGCACGCCCACCGCGACGAGCAGCACGAGGCCGTGCAGCGTGTGCGCATGCATGCCGGTAGTGAGCGTGGTCAGCGCACCGGCCACCATGCCGCCGCACGAGAAGTAGAAGACGATGCGCGGCTCCGGCTCGCCGGCGCGGCCGAGCGCGGTGATCTGGAGGTAGGCCAGCGCCGACAGCAGCCCCGACAGCAAACCGGCGAGGCCGGCCC
>VBDL01000534.1:0-4213 GCA_005884255.1 Betaproteobacteria bacterium
CGCGCGCTGGACGAACAGCTCGATCGCGGAGTAGCCCAGCGCCTGCACGGCCGATATCGGCTGCTGCGCAGCGTCCGGAAACGCCAGCGCAGGCAGCCGGTGCAGCCACTCGCCATCCAACTGCAGCGGCTCCCGGCTGGTAGCCAGCAGCTGAAGCATCGGCGCGGCGCCCAGCAGGTCTTCCAGCAGCCGCGCCAGCGCATCGATCACGTGCTCGCTGCTGTCGACCTCGAGCAAGCAATGCTTGTCGCGCAGGAAGTCCACCAGGCCAGCGCCGGTCTCTGCCTGCGGGTTCGCCAAGCCGAGCGCCGCGGCGAACACCGCGGGCAGCGATGGCCCGCCTTGCACCGCAGACAGGTCGATGAACCACGCGCCATGTGCGTACGCCGGGGCCAGCGCAGCCGCCACGGCGACCGCGACGGTGGTCTTGCCCATGCCGCCCGCGCCCACGAGTGTGACGAAGCGCCGCTGCGGCACCTGCGCAACCAGCGCGGCCACGGCCTCCTCGCGGCCGATCATGCGCGTCAGTCGCGGTGGCAGGTTGCCGGGCGGCAAGGTGCCCGTCGCTGCGCGCAGCGGCACGCGCCGCACCTCCGCCACGAAGCAGTAGCCGCGGTTCGGGATGTTGGTGATGTAGCGGGCCTGCGCCTCGCCGTCGCGCAGTGCCTTGCGCAACGCGGCCACGTGCACGCGCAGCGTGTTCTCCGCAACCACCGTATCGGGCCACACCTGAGCCATCAGCTCCTGCTTGCTGACGATCTCCCCGGCTCGCTCGGTGAGCGCGATCAGTATCTCCAGCGCGCGACTGCTCAGGCGCACCGCAGTCTCCTGTTCCAGCAGCAGCTTCTGCGCGCGCAGCAGCAGGAAGGGCCCGAAGCTCAGCGCCCACTGCTCTTGCTGCGGGGGCAGGGGTGCTGAGCGCGCCATGGTCAGCGAGCCAGGTCGAACACGAGCACTTCGGCGCCGCGGCCCTCGCTCAGCCGCAGTTGGCTTTCACCATCGAGCAGCGCCGCATCGCCGGCGCTCAGGCGCTGGCCATTGACGTCGATCTCGCCGCGCGCGACGTGCACGTAAGCGAGCCGCTTCGTGTCGAGTGCCTTCGTCGCCGATTCGTCGCCGTCGAACAGGCCCACCTCGATGGAGGCGTCGGCGTTGATCGACAGCGCGCCGTCGCTTCCGCTCGGCGATACGACGCTGCGCAGGCGGCCGCGCCGCTGCTGCGGCTCGAAGTGCTTCTGCTCGTAGGCCGGCCGCACGCCGCGGAACTTCGGCAGGATCCAGATCTGCAGAAAGTGCGTGGTCTGGTCCTGTGCATGGTTGTATTCGCTGTGCGTCACGCCGGTGCCCGCGCTCATGCGCTGCACGTCGCCGGGCCGGATCACGCCGCTGTGCGCGCCGTTCGCCGTGCCGTTGCCCATGCTGTCCTTGTGCGCGAGCTCGCCCTCCAGCACGTAGCTGACGATCTCCATGTCGCGGTGGCCGTGCGTGCCGAAGCCCATGCCGGGCTCGACCCGGTCCTCGTTGATGACGCGCAGGTTGCCCACGCCCATGTGAGCCGCGTCGTAGTACTCGCCGAACGAGAAGGTGTGACGGCTGTCGAGCCAGCCGTGCTGCGCATGGCCGCGCTCGGACGACTTGCGAAGAGTGATCATGTTCCAGCCTTTCTTCGATGATTTCGAAGGCAGCACCATCGCCGCCCGCGATGGACCTCTCAGAGGGAGAATCCGTCCACGAAGAGAATTGTCTTGACACGGCACTCGCCGCATCGCGAGACTTTTCGACGTTCATCATCGAATCCATCGAAAAAGGGCATCCCATGGCCAAGCTGACGCTGGAAGGGCTCGAGCTCATCGACGCCATCGATCGCAAGGGGTCGTTCTCGGCAGCCGGCGACGTGCTGCACAAGGTTCCGTCGACGATCTCCTACATGGTCTCGAAGCTCGAGGAAGACCTCGGCGTCGCGCTGTTCCATCGCAACGGTCCGCGCATCGAGATCACGCCCGCGGGCAAGGAGTTGCTGCGCGAAGGGCGCTTGCTGCTGCAGGCGGCGTCCGATCTCGAGTGCCGCGTCAAGCGCGTCGCATCGGGCTGGGAGAGCGACTTCCAGCTGGGGATCGATTCGCTGCTGTCCACCGAGTCGTTGTCGCCGCTGATCGGCGAGTTCAACAAGGTGGCCGACGCAACGAGCCTGCGCATCGTCGAGGAGACGCTCACCGGCACCTGGGAGTCGCTGCTCGAGATGCGCAGCGACCTGATCATCGCGGCCGGCCCCGGCCCCGCGGGGGGTGGTTACCAGGCGAAGGAAGTGGCCAAGCTCGAGTTCTGCTTCTGCGTGGCGCCGTTCCACCCGCTGGCCAAGGCGAAGGAGCCGCTGTCGGAGGCGCAGGTAAGGGCGCATCGCGCGGTGGTCGTCGCCGACTCCGCGCGCCATCTGCCATTGCGCACCACCGGGCTGCTGAGTGGCCAGGCCACGCTCGTGGTGCCCAACATGCGCACCAAGTTCCGCTATCAGACCGAGGGCCTGGGTGTGGGCTATCTGCCGGCGCTGTGCGCGCAGGAAGCGCTGGACGCGGGGCGGCTGGTGAGAAAGCGCGTGCAGAGCGAAAGGGCGATCGAGCCCTTGAGCGCCGCCTGGCGCGTCGGCGCGCAGGGCAATGCGCTGCAGTGGTGGGTGGAGCGCCTGGCCGACCCCTCGTTCATGAAACGCGTGCTCGACAGCTCGCGGCGCGCCTATGCCGTGAGCGCTGGGGCACGTGAGCGAGCGCGCTCGCGTGATATGGCGCATCTTTGACGTGGCCGTGGACCTCTCTATACTAAGCCATATGGCTAACCAATCAGGCCGGATTTCCGAAGTGTTTTACGCCCTGGCGGACCCCACGCGCCGCGCCATCGTGAGCGCGCTGGGACGTGGCCCGGAAACCGTTTCGACACGCGCTGTGCCTTTCGCGATGGCACTGCCGTCATTCATGAAGCACCTCGGCGTGCTGGAGCGCAGCGGGGTAATCCGCTCGAACAAGGTCGGCCGCGTACGCACCTGCGCGCTCGTTCCCAAGACGCTCTCGCAGGCGGAGCGCTGGATGGCCGCGCAGCGCGCGACATGGGAAGCCCGAACCGACCGCATGGCCGCCTTCGTCGAGAACCTTCACCAGGAGGACTTGCACCGTGAAAAGCGAAAGCAGCGTCAACTCAACGATCTGATCATTTCGCGCATCCTCCGTGCGCCGCGAGACAAGCTGTGGCGGGCCTGGACCGAGCCCGATCTGCTGAAGGAGTGGTGGTGCCCGAAGCCGTGGACGACGCAGGTCCGGGCCTTCGAGCTGCGTCCCGGCGGGGCGTTTCACACGTTCATGCAAGGCCCGGACGGCGGCACCAGCGACAACCCGGGCTGCTTCCTAGAGATCGTCCCGCAGACGCGCATCGTCTTCACGACGGCACTGGCTGCCGGATGGAGGCCGGGCACGCCTTGGCTGTCGTTCACGGCCATCATTTCGATGGCTGACGAGGCCGATGGCACGCGCTACGTCGCCACCGTCATGCACCCGGACAAGGCCACCCGAGACCGGCACGAAGAGCTGGGATTCTTCCAGGGGTGGAACACGTGCATCGACCAGCTCGAGACATTCGCCCGGCAATCGCGCTGAGCCAATGTCGGCGCGTCGCGGCAAGGCGCTGGCACGTCGAATGGGAGGGCGCCGTCGCGCCGACGTCCCTTGCCGCGCGAGATGGATCGTGCTGTACTGCATTCGCACGAGGCCCGCTTGCTCCAGTTCATGCTCGAACAGCCAGTTGAAGGTCTCCATCGGCACCAAGGCGATCCAACTGTCGCGCAGCGTGACCACTTCGTAGGGACGAAGCTCGCGCATGGCGACGGCTGATTCCATCACGCCAGATCGAAGGGCAATCGGCGCAGCGGCTTGCCGGTCAGCCGCGCAATAGCGTTGGCGAACGCCGGTGCCAGCGGCGGCAGGCCGGGTTCGCCCATGCCTGTGGGCGGTTCGGCGCTGGGAACGATATGCACCGCGATCTGGGGCATGTCGGTGATGCGCGGCACGACGAAGTCGCCGAAGTTGCTCTGCTCGACAACACCATCCTTGAGCGTGATGGCCGCGCCCGGCAGGCACATCGACAGGCCCATGACCGCTGCGCCCTGCACCTGAGCCTCCACGCTGCACGGGTTGACCGCGAGGTTGCAGTGCACACCGGCCGTCACGCG
>VBDL01000534.1:4259-5489 GCA_005884255.1 Betaproteobacteria bacterium
CCCAGGCGCGGCCGGCGGGGAGCTGCTTTTTGCCGTAGCCGCACTTGTCCACTGCCAGTTGCAGTGCGGTGCGGTGGCGCGCGTGCTTGTCGCCGAACAACCGCATGCGGTAGGCCACCGGATCCTGCTTCGTCGCGCGGGCGATCTCGTCAAGCAAGGTCTCCATCACGAAGGCGGTGTGTGTCGAACCGACACTGCGCCACCAGAGCACCGGCACGTTCACCTTCGGGTGGTGCACGGTCAGCCGCATCGGCACCGCGTAGGGGTCGCGCATTCCTTCAGTGGCCGTGGCGTCGATCCCGTTCTTGACCTGGAACTGCCCGAACACCGTGCCCGTGGTGATGGACTGGCCGACGATGACATGGTCCCAGGCCAGCACCTGGCCGCGTTCGTCGAAGCCGATGCGCGCGCGGTGCAAGTGCATAGGGCGGTAGTAGCCGCCCTTGATGTCGTCCTCGCGGCTCCAGAGCGTGCGCACCGGTGCGTTCAGGCCGGCGGTGCGGGCGGCCTTGGCGATCGCACAGGCCTCGACCACATAGTCGCTCGAACCCACGAAACGCCGGCCGAAGCCGCCGCCTGCCGTCTGCACATGCATCGTCACCTGTTCGGGCTTCAGACCCAGCACACCTGCAGCGGCGGCAGCGTCCAGGCCGGGGCACTGAGTGCCGACCCAGAGCTCGGCGCGCCCGTCAGCCAGCTGGACGGTGCAGTTCAGCGGCTCCATGGGTGCATGGGCCAGGTAGGGAAAGACGAACTCGGCTTCCAGTTGCCGCGGCGCGGTGGCCAGCGGCGCCATGTCGGCGTCGAACGCGCGCGGGCCGGGCTGGCCGGCCAGCTCGCGGTACTGGGCCAACAGGCGTTCGCTGTCCACCTTCTCGACGCTGGCGGTGTCCCACTGCAACTTGAGCGCGTCTCGCCCCTGTTTGGCGGGCCAGTAGCCGTCGGCCACGACGGCCACGCCTTCGCCGCCGCGGTCGACCGGCACGCGCAGCACGGCCTTCACGCCTTTGATGGCGCGCGCCGCGCTGTCGTCCACCGAAGTTAGCTTTGCGCCGAACACCGGCGGATGCGCGACCACGGCGGTGAGCTGACCGGGCAGGCGCGTGTCGATGCCAAAGTCCTGTCGCCCGCTGCTCTTGGCACGCGCATCCAGGCGCGTGGTGGGCCGGCCGATGATCCGGAAGTCCTTGGGGTTCTTCAGCGTGACCTTCTCGGGCACGGGCAAGGCCA
>VBDL01000535.1 GCA_005884255.1 Betaproteobacteria bacterium
TTGGAGTGAGGCGGCTGCCGGGAAGTTCGGCGTCCGCGGTCAGGTCAAGTGATGCGCTGCCCGGTGCAGATGCGCGAGAAAGTGGCGCACGCTCGGCTTCAATGCCGCATCGGCCCGCGCCAATGCACCGAGCCGCGCCTTCAGCGGCCCCTCGGCCACCGGCACGATGTCCAGGTACTGCGCGGCGAAGGGATGCGTCGCGATCTGGTAGGGCAGCAGGCCGACGTGGTTGCCGCTGGCGATGATCGACAGCAGCCCGAGCGTCGAGTTCACGAGCGCGCCTGCCGGCGGCGGCTTCATGCCGTGCATCTCGTACAGCGTCTTCGCGTAGCCTGAATCGGCGGTCGCGCCGGTATAGACCCAGGGTGCCTGAGCGAGATCGGCCAGGCGCCGCGCGCGAGCGAGCGGATGCGAAGGAGCTCACCGAGTGGTTCGCCAAGGTCGAGGCCTATTACGTCCGCAAGGGCGATGCGGCCGATGCCGTGGAACTCGCGCAGAAGAGTCGCGGTCTCACCGCGCAGATCCTGCAGTCGCTGTCGGCGAAGGACTTCGACGCCGCCACCAACTCGGCGACCGCACTGTCGAGAACCTGTAAGACCTGCCACAACTTCTACAAGAAATCGTGAAGGACTCTCAATGAAGCGCTCTCTCTGCGCCGGCCTGGTGGCAGCCCTGCTCGTCGCGCCGGCCTTCGCCGCCCTGAAGGAGGGCGACACGGCCCCGGCCTTCGAGGCGCCGGCCTCGCTGGCCGGCAAGACCTTCGGCTTCTCGCTGCGCGACGCGTTGAAGAAAGGCCCGGTGGTCGTCTACTTCTACCCCTCGGCCTACACCGGCGGCTGCAACGTGCAGGCGCATACCTTTGCCGTCAACCACGACAAGTTCGCCGCGGCCGGCGCGAGCATCGTCGGCGTGTCGCTGGACAGCATCGCGCGGCTCAACGAGTTCTCTGCCGACCCCGAGTATTGCGCCGGCAAGATCGCCGTCGCGTCCGATGCCGACGGCAAGATCGCGCGCGCCTACGACCTCAACGTGCGCGACGCCGTGGCCGGCAGCAAGGACACGCGCGGCGCCGACATCGACCATGGCTACGCCGAGCGCACCACCTTCATCGTGACGCCCGACGGCAAGATCGCTGCGACCGTGGGCGGCCTGGCGCCAGAGGTCAATGTCGAACGCGCGCTCCAGGCCGTGCAGAAGCTCGCGGCAAGACGCTAGCGGAGGCTTCCCAGAATGACGCGCAAGACCAGCAAGGATTTCCGTCCCGAAGTCCTCGACCTCTTCGACAAGTACGTGCACGGCCTGCTCAGCCGGCGCGGCTTCCTCAACTCGGCCGCCAAGTACGCGGCCGGCGCCGTGACGGCCGAGCTGCTGCTCGAGCAGCTGAGCCCCAACTTCGCGATGGCGCAGCAGGTGCCGGCCAGCGATGCGCGCATCCAGGCCCGATATGTGGAGGTCCCGTCGCCGCAGGGCTACGGCAAGCTGCGCGGCTACCTCGTGCAGCCGGCGCAGGGGCGCGGCAAGCAGCCCACCGTGCTGGTGGTGCACGAGAACCGCGGCCTCAACCCGCACATCGAGGACATCGCGCGCCGCCTGGCGCTGGACGGCTTCATCGCCTTCGCGCCGGATGCGCTGTTTCCGCTCGGCGGCTATCCCGGCGATGAGGACAAGGCACGCGACCTGTTCCCCAAGCTCGACCAGACCAAGACGCGCGCCGACTTCATCGCTGCCGCGCAGTACCTGAAGTCTCTGCCGCAGGGCAATGGCAAGGTCGGCGTGGTCGGCTTCTGCTATGGCGGCGGCATCGCGAACTACCTGGCCACGCAGTTGCCGGACCTCGCCGCCGTGGTGCCCTTCTACGGCAGCCAGCCGAGCGCCGAAGAGGCCGCGCGGATCAAGGCGCCGCTGCTGCTGCACTACGCCGGCAACGACGAGCGCGTGAACGCCGGCTGGGCCAAGTACGAAGAGGCCCTGAAGGCCGCGAAGGTCCCCTACCAGGCCTACGTGTACCCCGGCGTGGAGCACGGCTTCAACAACGACACCACCCCGCGCTACGACGCCGCGGCCGCCAAGCTCGCGTGGCAGCGTACCGTGGCGTTCTTCAACCAGCACTTGCGCAACTCGATCTCTTGATCACAACGCCCGAGCCGCGGCTGCGGCCAGGCGAACTTCGTCGCCACGGGTGGCGCGGGATTCGGATTGCTCGCCGCCAGTAGCTTCCTGCTACTCAGAATGCGTCAGCGGAAGTAAACATTGGGCGCAATCAGACCAGACGCCACTGGCGCCGAAACAGCATTTACATCATCCGCACGCGCTCGCAGCATGAGGCACATGTAATCGCGCCTCTGCACGACGTGACAGACACAATTTGAAATCGAAGTCGCAGAGCCAGGGTGAACCTCCACGTGCCGCAGGGTCAAATTTTGTAGCAGCTCTCACGAGAGATGCGCATGTCAGGCGACAACAAAGTCGGCTCACCGACACCCCGGCACGCGGCGACGCCGACGGGATTGCGTTCATCGCATCAGACGAGGGCGTTTCGCGAACGGG
>VBDL01000536.1 GCA_005884255.1 Betaproteobacteria bacterium
CACCGTGAGCGCGTGGTCCTTCTCGCTGGACACGAACACCAGGCCGCTGCCCTTGGCCGTGGCGCAACCCGCGGCCAGCAGGGCCAACGCCATCACGGCCGCGCGCAGCGTCGTCATGTGTCGATGCATGTCGATGTCTCCTCTACAGCCGGATCAGGCGGTCGCGTGAACGAAGGCGTCTTCCAGCGTCTGGCCGCCCAGCGCGGCGGTCACCGCGTCGGGCGTGCCGTCGGCCAGGACGCGGCCGCGGTGCAGCACCAGCACGCGGTCCGCGCCTTGCGCCTCCTCGACCCAGTGCGTCGCCCACAGCACCGTGCTGCCGCGCTCGATCACGTCGGCGCGCAGGGCGGCGAGCAGGTCGCGGCGCGACCTCGGGTCCAGGCCGACCGTGGCCTCATCCATCAGCAGCAGCCCGGGGCGGTGCAGGCCGGCGCGCACCAGCTCGACCTTGCGCCGGTTGCCGCCCGAGAGCTCGCGCACGCGGCGCTCCAGCGCGTCGGCCAGCCCGAGCTGCTCGCAGCCGTGCGCGATGCGCTCGCGGGCCAGTGTGCGCGGCAGCCCGTGCAGGTCGGCCTGCAGCTGCAGGTTGCGCCGCACCGTGAGGTCGAGGTCGAGCGACATCTGCTGGAACACCACGCCGATCTGCGCCAGCGCCGCGCGCGCGTGGCGCCGCAGGTCGAAGCCGGCAATGCAGATCTCGCCCGCGGTGGGCGCGAACAGGCCGGTGAGCAGCTGGAACAGCGTCGACTTCCCCGCGCCGTTGGGCCCGAGCAGCGTGACGAACTGGCCGCGCGGCAGCGTGAGGCGCAGGCCGTCGAGCGCCTTGTGCTCGCCGTAGCGCTTGGTCAGACCGTCGACGCTGAGCATGAAGATTCCATGCCGGAGGTGGCACACAGCTCACGGGAGTTGCCGTCGGTGCGGTAGACGAGTGCGCCGTGCCGCGCCGCGTTGGGCACGAACTTCAGTGGATGCTCGCTCGGCGCATGGCTCGCGCCGGCCTTCGCGATAAGGCGGTCGACCAGCGGCCGGTCGGGGCTCTTCGGGCACACCGGGTCGGTGGCCTCGGCCGAGCCGGTGAGCAGATAGGCCTGACAGCGGCAACCGCCGAAGTCGCGCTCATGCTCGTCGCAGCTGCGGCAGGTGTCGCTCATCCACGCGCTGCCGCGATAGCGGTTGAAGGTGCTGCTGTCGTACCAGATTTCGCGCAAGGGCTGGCGCTGCACGAAGGGAATGTCCAGGCCCGGCAGCATGCGCGCGCTGTGGCAGGGCAGGGCCGCGCCGTCGGGCGCGACGAGCATGAAGACGGCACCCCAGCCGTTCATGCAGGCCTTGGGTTTGGCGTCCTGGTAGTCGGGCGAGACCCAGAGGATCTTCATGCGCCCGGCCAACCGCGCACGATGGTGGTCGACGATGGCTTCGGCATCGGCCAGGTCCTCGCGCGTGGGCATCAGCGCGTCGCGGTTCAGCCAGGCCCAGCCGTAGTACTGCGTGTTGGCGAGCTCGAGGAACTCCGCGCCCATCGACTCGGCCATCGCGATGATGCGGCCCACGTGCGGCAGGTTGTAGCGGTGCATCACGCAGTTCAGCACCATCGGGTAGCCGAGCTTCTTGATGATGGCCGCGACCTTCGACTTCAGCTCGAAGGTGCGTGTGGACGAGAGGAAGTCATTGAGCTCGCGCGTGGAGTCCTGGAAGGACAGCTGGATGTGGTCGAGCCCCGCCTCCTTCAGCGCGCGGGCGCGCGCCTCGGTCAGCCCCACGCCCGAGGTGATGAGGTTGATGTAGAAGCCGAGCCGGTGCGCATGGGCGACGATCTCTTCGAGGTCGTCGCGCAGCAGCGGCTCGCCGCCCGACAGGCCGAGCTGCACCGCGCCCATCGCGCGCGCCTGGCTCAGCACGTCGAGCCACTGGGCGGTGTTCATCTCCGTGTCGTGACGCGCGTAGTCCAGCGGGTTGGAGCAGAACACGCAGTGCAGCGGGCAGCGGTAGGTGAGCTCCGCCAAGAGCCACAGAGGAGGCCCCGCGCGCTCAGCGGATCCAGCCGCGCTCATAGGCGTCCCCCACGAAGGCGCAGACATCGCCGCGCAGGTCGCTTTCGCCGAAGCAGCGCTGCAGCTCGTCCACGATGTGCTGCACGCTGCGCTGGCCGTCGCAGCGGCGCAGGATCTCGCTGGCCGGGCCGTTGAGCCGGACCATGCCCTCGGGATAGAGCAGCACCCAGCTGTCCTGCGCGGACTCGTACTGCAGGCGATACA
>VBDL01000015.1:0-3804 GCA_005884255.1 Betaproteobacteria bacterium
GTGTAGTGGCGGGTCAGAGTGACCGGGCGCAGCGCATCGGCGGCGCGGCCGGAGGTTCGGATAAAGCTCATGAGGGAATCTTGGTAGGGTGGGTTTCAGCCCACGGGGATGGTGGGCTGAAGCCCACCCTACGAGAAGCGTTCTACGATTTCTTTTGCGACGAGCGGCGGATCGCCTCGTTGATTTCCTTGATCGAGCGCTCGATCTCGGCTTCGTCGAGTTCGTCGGCCGGCTCCTGGCCGAGCATGCTGGCCTGGATCGTCGACGCGAACACCTCTTCACCGAGGCTTTGCGTGGAGATGCCGCTCAAGCTGTCGTTGTCCTCGGCGGACTCCCATTCGACGCAGATCACGGTGACGTTGTCGCACTTCGGCCCGCCCTTGCGCAGCGCCTGCTCGACGAGCTCGGGCACCGCGTCGGAGATCGGCCGCGTGGCCAGCGCCTCGGTGACCTCGGCATCGCTGACGTTGCCCCACAGGCCGTCTGAGCACAGCAGGATGCGGTCGCCGCTTTGCATCAGCAACGGGCCCACGGCGTCGACCACCGGTTTGCCGGGCGAGCCCAGGCACGTGAACAGCACGTTGCGGTTGAAGCGCTCGCCGATCGGCACCACCTGCGACAACGTCTCCTGCAGCTCGGAATACGAATGATCGCGAGTGCGGGCGATGAGCTTGTCGCCACGCACGAGGTACAGGCGAGAGTCGCCGCAGTGCGCCCAGTAGGCCGCGTTGCCCTGCAGCACGGCCGCGACGACGGTGGTGCGGGGCGTATCGATCAGCGCGCGCTCGGTGGCATAGCGCAGCAGCTGGTGGTGGCCGGCAATCACCGCGTCGTTCAGAAAACGCAGCGGGTCCTTCAGCGTCGGCTTGGCATCGCGCTGGAACAGCGCGGCGAGCGTCTGCAGCGCCAGTTGCGAGGCCACTTCGCCCTCGGGATGGCCGCCCATGCCGTCGGCGAGCGCGAACAGGCCCGAGTCCCGCGTGTAGCAATAGCCCATGCGGTCTTCGTTCTTCTCGCGGCCGCCCTTGCGGCTGACCTGGTAGACGGAGAACCTCATGCCTTGGCTCCCGCCTTGAGATTTTCAAGCTGAAGCTTCAGCCGTTCACTGAAGCTCAATTTGGTATAGCGCCGCTCGGTCTCGCGCGCCAGCTCTTTCTGCAGCGCGAACACGCTTTGCGGGCGCGACAGCGGATCGAGCGACATGCACCATTCGGTGACTTCGATCAGGTTGTCCGAATAGACATTGCGCAGCCGCGAGAGCGACAGCGCCAGCCGGTCCTTGTCCAGCCGCTGCGGCGCGTCGTTCGGCGGATAGCCCTGCATGCAGGCGTAGATACAGGCGCCGATGGCGTAGATGTCGGTCCATGGCCCGAGCGAGCCGTCGCGGCGATACATCTCCGGCGCCGCGAAGCCCGGCGTGTACATCGGGCGGATGAAGTTGCCTTCCTTGGAGAGCACTTCGCGCGCCGCGCCGAAGTCGAGCAGCACCGCCTTGTTGTCGTTGGTGATGAAGATGTTCGCCGGCTTGATGTCCAGGTGCAGCATCTTGTGCTGGTGCACGATGCGCAAGCCGCGCAGGATCTCGTCGAACAGGCTGCGGATGGTCGATTCGCGGAACACCTTGTCGCGCTTCAGGTCGCGCGCGGTGACGATGAAGTCCTGCAGGGTGTCGCCCTGCAGGTAGTTCATCACCATGTAGACGGTTTCGTTCTCGCGGAAGAAGTTCAGCACCGAGACCACGCTCGGGTGCGAGATCTGCGCGAGCGAGCGCCCTTCCTCGAAGAAGCTCTTCAGGCCCAGGCGGTACAGCGGCTGCTTCTCCGGCTTGACGCGCGGCGTGAGCTCACCGGGCGAGCGCTCCGCCAGCGACGAGGGCAGGTATTCCTTCAGCGCGATCAGGTGGCGCTGCTCGTCCTCGGCCAGATAGACGACGCCAAAACCACCGGCGGCCAGCTTCTTGATGATCTGGTAGCCCCCCACCACTGTGCCGGCTGGCAAGGGCGCGGGTTTGGGCTTTGACATAATCGGCTGAACTTTGCTTCCTGTGGAGTTCGATGCCAGTCTACAGCATGACCGGTTACGCCAGCGCCAGCGCTGGTGCGGCTTCCGGGCCCGATGCGGGACCGGTCACGGTCGGCGGCGTGAGCGTCGAACTGCGCTCGGTCAACGGGCGTTTCCTCGATCTCGGCTTCCGCTTGCCCGACGATCTGCGCGCGCTGGAACCGGCCTTGCGCGAAGTGATCGGCGCGGCCTTCCGCCGCGGCAAGATCGAGCTGCGCCTGAGCACGCAACGTGATGCCGAGGCCGGCTGGCCGGCGCCCACGCATGACCAGCTCAACCGCCTGTCGCGCCTGGAATCCACCGTGCAGAGCTGGCTGCCCAAGGCCAGCGCCTTGAGCGTGCATGAGGCGTTGCAGTGGTGCCGCGGCGGCGGCTCGCCCGAGCAGCGGCAGGACGAAGCGGCGATGGAAGCCGCCAAGCGCTGCATCGAGGGCCTGCGCGATGCGCGGGCCCGCGAAGGCGAGCGCCTGGTGACGGTGCTGATGGAGCGCATCGCCCGGCTGCGCGAGCTGGCCACGCAGGCCGCGCCGCTGGTGCCGGCGGTGGTGCAGAAGCAGCAGCAGCGCTTTCTCGAGCGCTGGAACGAGGCGCTGCAGTCCACCGGCGCCGCGCAAAGCGTGCCCGCCGAGGCCTTGCAGGAACGCGCGCTGAACGAGGCGGCGGCCTATGCGATCCGCATCGATGTGGCGGAAGAGCTGTCGCGCCTGGCGGCCCATCTGGACGAGATCGAGCGCCTGCTGCGGGCCGGCGGCGAGATCGGCAAGCGGCTGGACTTCCTGATCCAGGAGTTGCACCGTGAAGCCAATACGCTGGGCTCGAAATCGTCGGCTCTGGAGCTGACGGCGATTTCAGTGGAAATGAAGGTCGCCGTCGAGCAGATGCGCGAGCAAGTCCAGAACATTGAATAGCCATGGAAACCCCGGGCAACCTCTTCGTCGTCGCCGCGCCCAGCGGCGCGGGCAAGTCCAGCCTCGTGAAGGCACTGCTGGAGCTGGATTCGCATCTGGCGGTGTCGGTGTCACACACCACGCGCCCGCCGCGCGGCCAGGAGCAGGACGGGCGCGAATACTGGTTCATCGGCGAGCCCGAATTCCGCGCGATGATTGACCGCGGCGAGTTCTTCGAGTGGGCGCAGGTGCACGGCAACCTCTACGGCACCTCGCGCAAGGCCATCGAGGCGCGCCTGCAGCACGGCGAGGATGTGGTGCTGGAGATCGACTGGCAGGGTGCACTGCAGATCAAGCAGCTGTTTCCGCATGCGGTGCTGATCTTCATCCTGCCGCCGAGCTGGGACGAACTGCTGCAGCGCCTGCACCGCCGCGGCGAGGACCACCCCGAGGTGATCGAGCAGCGCATGGCCAATGCCCGCGAGGAGGTGGCTCAGGCCCGGCACTTCGACTTCGTTATAATCAATGCTCTCTTTGAAACGGCGCTTTTCGATCTGAAAACCGTCGTTCATTCACAGCGTTTGAAGTACGCCGCACAAAAGCGCAACAAGTCGCAGGTGTTTTCCGCGCTGAACCTCATCTGATCACCCTGGACCCTCCGCCATGGCCCGCATCACCGTCGAAGACTGCCTGAACAAGATCCCCAACCGCTTCCAGCTGGTGCTCGCCGCGACCTACCGTGCGCGCATGCTGAGCCAGGGCCACGCGCCGAAGATCGAGTCGAAGAACAAGCCCGGCGTGACCGCGCTGCGCGAGATCGCCGCCGGCGAGGTGGGTGTCGAGATGCTGCGCCGGG
>VBDL01000015.1:3835-13705 GCA_005884255.1 Betaproteobacteria bacterium
CCCCCCGGAGGGGGTTCAGTCCCGTCTTGGGAGCGGCCCGGCGCCGGGACTAAGGGCTTTCCCCTCCCCACTGATGACGGGCGCTGCGGCGCCCGTTGTCCTTTGGCAGGAACGGTTCGGTCACTCCCTGCTAAATTGCGTTCATGGGCATTCGCAGTTTCGCCGCCGAACACCTGCCTGCAGCGCTGCAGCTGCGACCGGCCGCGCCGCCCAGCGCCGGGGACGATGCCATCGCCGCCTCGTTCGCGGCACTGACCCACAAGCTCGACTACCTGCCCAAGGCGGACATCAAGAAGGTCCGCGAGGCCTACAAGTTCGCCGACGAGGCCCACCTCGGCCAGTTTCGCGCCAGCGGCGAGCCCTACATCACGCACCCGCTGGCGGTGGCCGCCCTGTGCGCCGACTGGCGCCTCGATGCCCAGGCCATCATGGCGGCCTTGATGCACGACACGATGGAAGACCGTGGCGTGACCAAGACCGAGCTGATCGAGAAATTCGGCGCCCCCACCGCCGAGCTGGTCGACGGCCTCACCAAGTTGGACAAGCTGCAGTTCTCCACGCGCGAGGAGAGCCAGGCCGAGTCGTTCCGCAAGATGCTGCTGGCGATGGCGCGCGACGTGCGCGTGATCCTCGTCAAGCTGGCCGACCGGCTGCACAACATGCGCACGATGGAGGCGATGGCGCCGGACAAGCGCCTGCGCATCGCCCGCGAGACGCTGGACATCTACGCCCCCATCGCCCACCGCCTGGGCCTGAACCAGAGCTACCGCGAGCTGCAGGAGCTGTCGTTCCAGCACCTGCAGCCCTGGCGCCATGCGGCGCTGAGCAAGGCGCTGCAGCGTGCGCGCGGCTATCGGCGCGATCTCGTCGAGCGCGTGCGGCAGGACGTGGAGCGCGCCTTCGCGCAAGGCAAGCTCAAGGTGCAGGTCTACGGCCGCGAGAAGACGCTCTTCTCCATCTACCGCAAGATGCGCGAGAAGCACCTGAGCTTCGCGCAGGTGAGCGACATCTTCGGCTTCCGCGTCGTCGTGCAGACGCTGCCCGAGTGCTACCTCGCCTTGGGCGTGCTGCACCAGCTGTACAAGCCGGTGCCCGGGCGCTTCAAGGACTACATCGCGATCCCCAAGGCCAACGGCTACCAGTCGCTGCACACCACCCTGGTGAGCCCGCTGGGCACCGCGGTGGAATTCCAGATCCGCACGGAGCCGATGCATGCGGTGGCTGAAAAAGGCATTGCCGCGCACTGGATGTACAAGGTGAACGAGGCCGGCGTCAGCGAAGCGCAGCGCCTGGGCACGATGTGGCTGCAGTCGCTGATCGACATCCAGGACGAGACGCGCGACGCCGCCGAGTTCCTCGAGCACGTGAAGATCGACCTCTTCCCCGACGCGGTCTACGTGTTCACGCCCAAGAGCAAGATCCTCGCACTGCCGCGCGGCGCGACGCCGGTGGACTTCGCCTACGCGATCCACTCCGACGTCGGCGACCATTGCGTCGCCGCCAAGGTCAACAACGAGCCGGTGGCACTGCGCACCGAGCTGCGCTCGGGCGACGTGGTGGAGGTGCTCACCGCTCCCGGTGCGCGGCCCAACCCGGCGTGGTTGAACTTCGTGCGCACCGGCCGTGCGCGCTCGAAGATCCGCCACTACCTGAAGAACATGGAGCAGGAGGAGTCGCGCTCGCTGGGCGAGAAGCTCCTCGCGCAAGCGCTGCGCGCCGAAGGCCTGGCCATGCCGTCCACCGACCCCAATGACGAGAACGCCGCCGCAGTGTGGCAGCAGCTCACGCGCTGGAGCGGCAACCGCACGCGCGGCGACTTGGCTGTGGACATCGGGCTCGGCCGCAAGATCGCCACCATCGTCGCCAAGCGGCTGGCGCGGCTGATGGCCGAGCGCGGCGCGCGGCCCGACGCCGTGACCTTGAGCCTCGGCCGCTACGCCCACGACGACAGCACGCCGGCGCAAGGCATGGTGCTGATCGACGGCAGCGAAGGCGCCTCGGTGCAGTGCGCACCCTGCTGCCGGCCGATCCCCGGCGACGACATCGTCGGCTACCTCGGCCGTGGTGAAGGCCTCACCGTGCACACCGCCGAATGCAGCCAGGGCAAGCGATTGTTCGAGCGCGACCGCGAGCGCTTCATGACCGTGGAGTGGGCCGAGGAGCTGACGCGCGCCTTCGAGACGCTGGTCACGGTCCTGGTGAAGAACGGCAAGGGCGTGCTCGCTCAGGTGGCACAGGCGGTGAGCGCGGCCGAAGCCGACATCACGCACATCGACATGGGCGACGAGCGCGCCAGCGAGACCACCGAGCTGAAGCTGCTCGTCACCGTGCGCGACCGCCTGCACCTGGCGGACGTGCTGCGCACACTCAAGCGCTCGCCGTCGGTGCTGCGCGTGGCTCGCGTCAAGCCTTGAGTGACTTAGTTCACACGGCCGGACGGACATAGTTCATCGTCGCCCGGGCGATACGCGGCCTACAGTGCGGCGGCGATGTCTGCCCCCACGCCCACCTACTACCTCTTTCGCTACCCGGCCGACCTGATCGACGTGTGGACGCTGCCCGATGGCACGCGCGTCACGCTGCGCCCGGTGCTGCCACAGGACCAGCCGCTGATCGCGGACTTCCTCAAGGGCCTGTCGCGCGCCACGCGGCAGCAGCGCTTTCGCGGCGTGGGCGCCTTCAGCGCCTCGCAGCTGGCGCAGATGAGCCAGATCGACTACCGCTACCACCTCGCCTTCGTCGCCACGATCAAAGAGCACGAGGCGGAGACCATCGTGGCCGACGCGCGCTACGTGGTCGACGACCATGAGCACGCCTGTGCGGATTTCGCGCTCGTCGTCGACGACCACTGGCAGCGCCGCGGCATCGGCACGCGCGCGGTGCAGGCGCTCAGTGAGGTGGCCCACCGCCGCGGCCTACGCTGGTTGCGCGGCGAGGTCGGCAACGACAATCCCGCGATGCTTGCCTTCGCGCAGCAACGCGGCTTCCTGCGCACGCGCCATCCGGACGACGACACCTTGCTGCGCATCGAAAAGCCGCTCGTGTCACCGCGCGGCGGCAAGCGCGGCAAGGGCGGCAAGAGCGCGGGGTCGCAACGCGGCGGCTGGCTCGCGAGACTTCTTCCGCAGAGCGCATAGCGGCCGCGGGGCCGCTGCAGCGCCGGGCCGCCCCAAGCAAAGCGGCGCCCCCTCGGGGGGAGGTTCGCGTACTCGCGACCGGGGGCCCCATATACTGGGTCGGGTGAGTTTCGAGCGTGTCATCGATGCGGCGATCGAGCTGCTGCGAAGGCGGCAGCGCATCACCTATCGCGCCTTGCAGCGCGAGTTCGCGCTCGACGATGGTGCGCTTGCCGACCTTGCCGACGAGCTGATCCGCGGCCAGCGCCTGGCCTACGACGAAGACGGCGCAGTGCTCGTGTGGAGCGGCACGCCGGCCAAGGCGGCCGAGCGGCGGCGCCTGACGGTGATGTTCTGCGACCTCGTCGGCTCGACGCAGCTGTCGCGCCGCCTCGACCCCGAAGACCTGCATGCGCTGCTGCGCCGCTACCAAGATGACTGCGCCACCGCGCTGCGCCCCTTCGGCGGCCACATCGCGCAGTACCTGGGCGACGGCATCCTCGCCTACTTCGGCTACCCCGTCGCGCATGAGGACGATGCCGAACGCGCCGTGCGTGCCGGCCTCGCCGTGGTGCAGGCGGCGCGCGCCTTGAGCGCCGAGATCAACCAGCGCTTCGGTGTCGGCCTCGCGGTACGCGTCGGCCTGCACACCGGCCTCGTGGTGCTCGGCGACATCGGCCCCGCCGAGCGGCGCGAAACCCTGGCGCTGGGCGAGGCGCCGAACCTCGCCGCACACATCCAGGCGCAGGCCGAGCCCGACAGCGTGCTCGTCAGCGAAGCCACCTATGCGCTGCTGCGCGGGCGCTTCGCCGTCGACGACCGTGGACTGCACATGCTGAAAAGCGATCTGCCGCCGCAGCGCCTGCTGCGCATCGTCGGCGAGCGTGATCCGGGCGAACGCCAGCGCCGGCGCACACGCTTCATCGATCCGGCCGGCCGACTCGAGCGACTGCGCGCTGCCTGGGTGCACGCCCGCCAGGGGCAAGGCACCGCGATCGCGCTGCGCGGCGAGGCGGGCGTGGGCAAGACGCGGCTGGTCGAGGAACTGCGCGGCTTCGTGCACGCCGACGATGGCGATGCGATGGTGCTGCGCTGCTCGGCCTTCCACCGCCACAGCGCGCTGCACCCGCTGGCGCAGCTGCTCGCGCGGCGCGCACACCTGACGCCCGAATCCAGCGCCGAAGACGTGGCCGAGCACCTGACCTCACTGCTGGCGCAGCTCGAGGACCCGCAGGCGAACGCGCAGGCCCTGCTCGCCGCGCTGCTGATGCCGAGCAGCGCCGCTGCGGCCCCGGTGGCCGGCCTCGCACCGGCGCAGCTGATGCAGGCCACGCAAGCGCTGCTGCTGCAGTGGCTGCGCGCCGCGTCACGCCGCGCGCCGCTGCTGCTGGTGTGCGAAGACGTCCACTGGGCCGACGCCTCCACGCTCGCTCTGCTGCAGCGGCTGATCGAATCGTTGAGCGGTGCCTCGCTGCTGCTGGTGCTCACCACGCGCCCCGGCTTCGACGCACCGTGGCCCGACGACGCGCTGGCCGAGGTGATCGCACTGGAGCGCCTGCCGGCCAGCGCCGTGCGCGAGATCGTGCTCGACATGGCGCGCGGGCGGCCGCTCGCTGAAAGCGTGATCGAGCGCATCGTCGAGGTCGCGGGCGGCATCCCGCTGTTCGCCGAGGAGATCGCCAAGAGCGTGCTCGACGGCGCGGCTGCCGGCACGCAGATCCAGGTGCCGGAGAGCCTGCACGCGTCGCTGCTCGCGCGCCTGGATCGGCTGGGCAGCATCAAGCCGCTGGCGCAGACCGCGGCGCTGCTCGGCCGCGAGTTCGACTTCGAGCTGCTGGCCGCGGTGAGCGAGCGGTCGCCGGCCGAGCTGGGTGAGGCCTTGCATGCGCTGGTCGCGGCCGATCTGCTGCAGCGCCAGGGCGTGCCGCCGCAAACGCGCTACAGCTTCCGCCACGCGCTGCTGCAGGCGGCGGCCGAGGAGTCGCTGCTGCGCAGCGCGCGCGCCGCCACGCACGGACGCATCGCCGACACGCTGGAGGCACGCTTTCCGGGCACCGTCGACGCCGAGCCCGAGACCCTGGCGCGCCACCGCAGCGAGGCCGGCGAGCCACGGCGCGCCATTCCGCTGTGGCTGCGCGCCGGCGAGCGCGCGCTGTCGCGCTCGGCGGTGATCGAGGCGATGGCGCATCTGGACAGTGGCATCGCGGCGCTGCCCTCCGTTGACCAGGCGCCGGAGCGCGAGCGCCTGGAACTCGATCTGTACATCCTGCGCGCCAGCGCCTTGCGTGCCGCGCGCGGCATCGCAGCGCCCGACACCGGTGCGGCCTACGAGCGCGCCTGTGCGCTGGCGCGCCGGCAGGACGACACCGCGCGCCTGATCCCCGCGCTGAACGGCCTGTACTCCTACCATATGGTGCGCGGCGAGTGCGACGCGGCGCGCGACCCCGCCACCGAGCTGCTGCGCGTGGCGCATGAGCGCGCCGATGCCACCTACGAAATGATCGGCCACCGTGCCGTGGGTGCCGTGGCCTTCCACGTCGGCGAGCCGCAGCTGGCGCGCGAGCACCTGGAGCGCGCCATCGCGCTGTACGACCCGGCGCAGCATGCACAGCTCGCCTTCATCCTCGGCATCGACCACCGCGTCGGCGCGAGCAACTTCTTGGCGCTCAGCCTGTTCGTGCTCGGCGAAGCGGAAGCTTCACTCGATGTGCACCGCGCGGCACTGCTGCATGCCGAGCAGCTCGACCATGCGCACAGCACGGCGCAGGCGCTGGTGTTCGGCTGCCTGCTGCTGGCATTGCACGGCGACTGGCGCCGTCTCGTGCCACTGGCCGAGCGCACCGTCGCTCTCGGACGCGCTCGCGGCTTCCCACTGATGGAAGGCGGCGGCCGGTTCTTCCTCGGCGCCGCGATGGCGCAGGCCGGCGATGCCCACGCCGCGCTGGCGGTGATGGAGGAAGGTGCACAGCTGTGGTGGGGCACCGGCGCGCGCAATTACCGCGCCTATGCCCAGATGCTCGAGGCCGAGGTACATGTGCGCCTGGGCCGCCTCGAGCCGGCGCAGGCGCTGCTGTCGGCGGCGCACGAAGGCATCACCGCCACCGGCGAGCGCTGGGTCGAGCCCGAGCTGTGGCGCGTCGAGGGTGAATGGTTGCGTGCGCTCGATGGCGACGCCGCCAGCCTGGCCAAGCTACAGCACGCGCTGAAGCTCGCCCAGGCCCAAGGTGCGCACGCTTGGGTGCAGCGCGCGCAGGCGAGTCTCGATGCGCGTCAGCGTGCCGGCGCCGCGGCCACGATGCCCTGACGCCACAGGCTGGCCAGCAGCGACACCGCGCGCGTGTCGCCGTAGTCGTTGCGCCACAGCTGCAGCAGCTCGCGCACCGTCGGTGTCGTGTCCAGCGGCGCCAGCAGGTTGGCCACTGGAATGCCGTCGATGAAGGACACCGGCGCCTCCAGCGCCGGGTGCATCACCGCGGTAGCCTCGATGATGAAGGCGCCATCGAGCGCCGGCACGCACTCGAAGCCCGCGGCCGGATCGAGGCGCACGCGCTCGTGCAGCGCGGGCAGCGGCTGCGATGCGCGGCGCGTGGCCGGCGCCTGCGCCGCGCCCCGACGCGCCTGCCAAAAGCCATGCTCGCGATGGCGCGCCGCCGCGGCATGAAAGCCCGCGGCCAGTCGGGCGTGACGCGAGGCTGCGCGCTCCACCTGCTCGCCATAAAAGCGTTGCACCAAAGCCTGCGATCCCTCGCGCCGCGCCATCGTGTGCACGCAGGCCGCCGCCTGCAGCGCGCTGCGCAGCGCCGCCTGCACGCCTTGCGACGACAGCGGGTCGATGCTGAAGGCTGCCTCGCCCGCCTTGATGAGGCGTTCGCTGATCGGCTCGGCATCGACGCGCGGCGTGGCATCGCACACCTGCAAAGGTCCGCAGACGGCACTGTCCAGGCTTGGCCCGAGCAGGTCGGAGCGCGCGATCAGCTCGCGGTACAGCGCGCGGCGCTGCCAGGGGTCGAGCCCGGCGCAGCGCCGCGCGTCGACGAACACCGTCGCATTGAACGTGCCGTCGGGCAGCGGCGCGCCCCAGTACCAGGCATCGTCGCCGGCTTCGACGCGCGTGCGCGCGCCCAGGCCGATGACGCCGCGCCAGTAGGCATACAGCGCCGCGGTCGCGGGTGCGCGCGCATTCATCGCGCCACGGCGTCCGCGCGCATCGATGACATAGCTCGCCTGCAGCACGCGGCCATCGTCCAGCGGCACCTGCACCTCGTCGCCGTCGACCCGTGGCGCTCGTGCGCCCAGCGGCTGCAGCACGTTCACGCCAAAGGCTTCGGCCGCTTCCAGCAGCAGCGCATCGAAGTGGCCGCGGTCGACCTGGAAGCCGGGCTCGGGGCCGTCGTGGTTCAATTCATGCGGTGCATCGTCCCACTGCACCAGCGCGCCGCGCGGGCGCAAGAAACCGGCGGCCTCGATGCGCTCGCGCAGCCCGAGTTCGGCGAGCAGCGGCAGCACCGTGGGCGGCAGCGATTCGCCCACATGCGGGCGGCCGCGCGGCGCGCGCTCGACGAGCGTGACGCGGTGACCCAAGCGCGCCAGGCGCAGCGCGCACGCCGCTCCCGCAGGCCCACCACCTAGAACGACGACATCAGTCGAACAAGTCTGGCCGCTCATCGGCGATGCGCACGTAGGCGCCCAGGCAATGGTCGAGCCAGCCGCGGATGAAGTCGCAGGCCGGTCGCCCGCGATTGAGAACCTCGTGGTGGCAGCCGCCGCCGCACAGATAGCGCGCCCAGCACGAGCGGCACGGCTCTTGGGTGTCGACGTGGCGCGTGGCCAGCCACTGCCTGCGTGCCGCATCGTCGATGCCGGTGGCCACGCTGCCCATCGCCGCGCGCGGATCGCCGACGAAGCGGTGGCAGGCGCTCAATGCGCCATCGGCGGCGACGCCGAGGTAGCCGGCACCCGCGCCGCAAGGCAGCGGGCGATGCGTGCCGCGGTGCAGTTCCTGCACGGCGGCGAGCAGGTTGGAGAACGGGTAGCGCTCACCGCGCCGCCAGCGGCTCTCGGCCTCACGCGCGCAGTCGATCATCTGCGCCAGCAGCCGCTCGAGGTCATCGGCGGAGAGTGCCAACCGCGGGTCGGCGGCGCTCAGGCTCGGTGAGAAGCCGACGCTGTGAAAGCCGAGGCCGATGAGGTGGTCGAGCGTCGCGCGTAACGCGGTGTGGCGCGGCGTCACCGTGACGCGCGCGCTCACCGGCAGGGCCGCGAGCAGCGGCTGCACGCGCACGACGATGCGCTCATAGCTGCCGGTGCCGCCGCGCGTCGGACGCAGCGCATCGTGCAGCTCGCGCTCGCCGTCGATGCTGACCGTCACGGCGAAGCGATGGCGCGCGAGGAAGGCGGCATCGTCCGGCGTTACCAGCGTCGCGTTGGTGGTCAGCGCGAAGCGCATCGTCACGCCGCGCGGCGCCGCGAGTGCCGCGGCATGCTCGGTGGTTCTCATCAGCAACGCGCGATTGAGCAGCGGCTCGCCGCCCATGAAGGCGAGGCTCGCGCTGCTGCCCGGCGTTGTGTTGTCGAGCAATCGCTCGACGGCCGCGCGCGCAACGTCCCAGGACATCGGCGCTTCGTCGTCGCCGCCGAAATGGCCGCCGTCCGCATAGCAGTAGCCGCAGGCGAGGTTGCAGCGCTGCGTGATCGCGAGCGCCAGCGCGTTCACCGGCGGCAACGGGATCTCGTCGCCGATGGCGCGCTCGTCGCGGCGCAGCGTCGACAGCAGCGAAGCTTCGTCGACGCCATCCGGGACGTCGTAGATGCGCGATCCATCGACAACAAGCACGTGCCGGCCGCGCCCGCTGTCGAACGCATGCAGCTCGCTGGCCGCGCCTCGCTGGCGCGGCCGCGCGATGGCACTCAGGGGCACGGTGGCGATGTTCATGGCACGTCGAAGAACGGCACGCCCAGACCGCGCGCGGCGAGGGCCTCGCACTCGCGGTTCAGGCGGTCCATGGTCTGGCGCGCTGCGCCGATGGCCTGCTGCGCAGCGGCGAAGTCACGCTGTGCCTCGCATACATAACCCTCGCGCAACTGGCCCAGCAATTCGACATACAGATCGAGCGCGGCTTTCGTTTCCTGCGGCGTGCCCTGGCGGATGTCGCGCAGATACGGCCACGGCCTGCCAGCGCCGCGATAGGCCTGCAGCGTGCGCCGCATCTCGCGAAAGCGCTCGTAGTGCTGCATGCCGTCGCTGTCGATCTTCACCGCCAGCTCGTAGAGGTGCCGCGGATACTGCGGCTGCTCCAGCGTGGCCACGCAGCGCGCATAGGCCGTGTCCAGCTTCCCGCCGGGCCGCTCGACGCGCACGTAGGCATCGAGCGCTTCATAGTCCAGCGGGCGCAGTGCCGGATGGTGCAGGCCTTCGAGGCCGATGGGCCCAAGCGCACTGTGCTTGAGCACCGGCTCGTAGGGTTTGCCGTGCGGATAGAAGCCGGCACGATGCAATTCCCACAGCAGCTGGTTGACCCAGCGCAGGTGCGTCATCTCGCCCACCGCGACCAGCGTCAGCGACTGCCGCACCGCGGCCAGGTCGTCGGCCATCGTCAGCCAGCGGTCCTTCGGCGCGTCGGCCGGCGCGCGCAGCGAGAACAGCGAGTACAGGTATTCGAGCGCGAGCGTCAGTTCCATCGGCGCGAGATCGCCCTCGAGCTTCGCAATCATCTCGGCCGCATCCGCGTACGGCTTGGCGTGGTCAGGGACCGTC
>VBDL01000540.1:0-2851 GCA_005884255.1 Betaproteobacteria bacterium
AGAAGTCGAGGCCGGCATGCTGCGCCAGTCGCAGCAGCGAGTACAGATACGCGTCGGCCACGGTGAACGTGTCGCCGAGCACGAAGGGCCCCGGCGCCACGAGCGCGGCCACGCGCTCGAGCCCGGGGCGAGGTCGGCGAGATATTGCAGCACTGCGCTGCCTTCGGTCAGCACGCAGCCATCGTCGAACTGCAGCGCGGGCACCTTGCCCATCGGGTTGATCTCGCTGAAGGCCTGGCCGGTGGACGGGATTGTTCGCGCCTCGAGATCGACGCGCACGAGCTCCGCCGAGAGACCAGCCTCGTGCAGCACAATGTGCGCGGACAAGGACGTTGCGCCGGGGCTATTCCAGGAGCGCAGCGCACGCGCCTTCCAGCTGCTCGCCGAGGCGGCCGAGGAGGCGATCGCGGGCACGCGCGAGGTGTCGGGCACGGTCCGCATCGGGCTGCCGGCCTTGTTCGGCACCTACCTGGTCGCCCCGCGCTTGCCCGCGCTGCTGCAACGCCACCCGAAGCTGTGCGTCGAGCTGGTGACGACGATGAGGCAGGCCGACATCGTCGAGCGCGGGCTGGATTTCGCGATCGCCGTGGGCGCGCTGCCCGACTCGAATTTCGTGGCGCGGCCGCTCGGGTATGGGCAGTTCGTCACCGTGGCATCGCCGGCGTACCTGGCGAGTGCGGGCTGTCCGAATCATCCCGCCGAGCTGGCGGCACATCGCTGCCTCGCCTACGCGCGCCCCGATGACCGGGCGGATCCGTGGAACTTCGTCATCGACGGCGCCACGCAGCCGACGGACGTGCCCGCCGCGGCACGTTCCGACGAGATGCATCACCTGGCGGCCATGGTGACGGCCGGGTTGGGCGTGGCGCACGTGCCGATGTTCGCTGTGGCCGACGCGCTGCGCTGCGGCGCCGTGGTCCGCTTGCTGCAAGCCTTCGAGCCGCCGCCGAAGCTCGCCTCGTTCGTCTACCCGGCGGCGCGTTCCATGCCTCGACGCGTACGCCACGTGATCGAGCATCTTGCGAGCAGCGACAGTGTGCTGCCGGGTACGTACCGCGATTGAGAGTTGGCAGCGTCACAAGCCGCCGAGGCTCTGGATGATGGCCATGATGTTGCCCTCGCTGTCCTTGAACCACGCGGCCTTGGCGCCGCCGGCGGTGACGATGTCGCTGTCGGTCTTCGCGCCGGGCATGTCGTAGTGCTCGAACTGCACGCCGCGCACCTTCAGCTCGGCCACTTCGCGCTCGATGTCCTTCACCTCCCAGAAGGCCTGGCTCGCCTGCGAGGTGCCGGCGTTGGGTGTCGGATAGAGAAAGCAGGCGGTGTGCTCGGCGAACTCGTAGACCACGCCGCCGTCCGTCTCGCGCGTTGGCTTGAAGCCCAGCGTTTGCTCGTAGAAGCGCCGTGCGCGAGAGACGTCCTTCGCCGGGAGGTAGGCATACAGGGGAGATTGCTGCAGCATGGCGAGCTCCTGTTCGGTGACCCGCTCATCTTCCGCAGCGCGATCCACCCCGCCGCGAGGAGGGTTGTCAGCGCCGCGCGGCCGTCAGCAGCAGCTCGTTGGGGCCGACCCAGCCGTCGGCCGTCGTGAACATGGCCAGCCGCTGCTCGATGTCGGCCCACGCCGCTTCGGCGGCGGCAGGCTCCAGGCGGCCGAGGATCTGCTGGATCGGGCTCGCGGAACTGCGCACGAAGTCGAGGTAGTGCTTCACCGAGGGCAGCTTGAAGGGCGCGTCGAGCGTGGTCGTCGCCACGTCATGGAAGCCGGCCGCGTTGAACAGCTCGTCGGCGAGGCCGGGCTTGCCCAGGCTGAGCAAGCCGCCGATCTGGTAGGGGTCGCGGGGCGGCAGGCCGGCGTGCTTCAGTGCGGTCGCCATCAGCATCGCGATGCACGGGTTCTTCTCGGGCCGCGAGAACACCAGCGTGCAGACGCCGCCGCCCGTGCGCAGCGCACGGTGCATCTCGCGCAGGCCGCACAGCGGGGCAGGGAAGAACATCAGGCCGAGGCGGCAGATCGCGGCGTCGAAGCTCGCGTCGTCCACCGGCAACTGCTCGCCGTCGGCGACTTGCGTGGCGACGTGCGCGAAGCCGGCGCGCGCGGCATTCTCCTTCGCCAGCACGAGGATCGCCGGCGACAGATCGGTCGCAAGCACGAAGCCTTGCGGGCCGACGCGGCGCGCGATGTCCAGCGTCTGGTCGCCGGCGCCGGCGGCCACGTCGAGCACGCGCGAGCCGGGCTGGATGGCGGCCATCTCGAGCATCGCGTCGGTGGCGGTGGCGAGCCACGCGCGGATCGGCGCGCTGTGCGCGTTCCAGCCGGCGGCGGAGGCATCCCACTGCTGGCGCTGGGCGGATTTGAAGGCTTGTGCATCGATGTTCATGCGCGCAAGCCTAGGCGCGCCTAACGCGTCGCGGAAGCCGCAGACTTGCGGAACGGGGCCGCAGCAGTGCATAAAGCGGCCATGTTCGATTGGGACGACCTCAAATACCTGCTCGCCGTGGCGCGCCACCACAGCACGCTGGCCGCGAGCCGCGCGTTGCAGGTGAATCAATCCACCGTGCAGCGGCGGCTGATGGAGCTGGAGCGACGCATCGGCCAACCGCTGGTGCAGCGTCATTCCACCGGCTACCGGCTCACCGACTACGGCACGCAGCTGCTGCCGCATGCGCAGCGCGTGGAGGCGGCGGCGCAGGCGCTCGAGCAGCACGTCGACGCGGCGCGGCGCGACGTGAGCGGCGTCGTGCGCGTCACCTGCCCGGAGCCGCTGGTGTCACGGCTGTCGCAATCGGCCGTGCTCGAGCGCTTTCACGCGCGCTACCCCGCGCTGCGTGTGGAGTTCGTGATGAGCGA
>VBDL01000540.1:3038-4830 GCA_005884255.1 Betaproteobacteria bacterium
CGCAGTGGCTGCAGCAGGTGGCGCCGGCCGGTCGCATCGTCGCGCGCAACAACAGCGTGCTGGGGCTGCTCTATTCGGTGAAGGCGAGCGTCGGCGTCGCGCCGCTGCCGATGCCGATTGGCGACGCCGAGCCGGAACTGGTGCGCGTGCTCGGCCCCATCCCCGAGCTGGCGCGCATCTGGCGCGTGCTGGCAGTGCCCGAGCTGCGCCGCACGCCGCGCGTCGCGGCCTTCTTCGACTTCATGGTCGAGGAGGTGGAGGCGCTGCGGCCGATCCTCACGGGGTGATGGCGCCGAGCCAGCTCGCGAAAGCGTCGAGCATCTCGGCCATCACCTGCGCATCCTTGCGGCCCGAGCGCGCGGGCACGTGGAACGAGTGGTCGGCGTCGTCGAAGAGCTTCAGCGTCGCGCGCGTGCCGAGCTTGGCGACCAGCGGCTGCAGCAGGCTCAGATCCGCCAGCTCGTCGCGCGTGCCCTGCAGAAAGAGCATCGGCACGTTCACGTCGAAGAGATGCTTCGCGCGCTCGTCCGCCGGCTTGCCCGCCGGATGCAACGGGAAGCCAAGGAAGGCGAGGCCGATCACGCCGGGCAGCGGCTCGAGCGCTTGCGCCTGCGAGGTCATGCGGCCGCCGAAGGACTTGCCGCCGGCGATGAGCGGCAGCCCGGGCAGACGTCGTGCCGCTTCGGCCACCGCCGCGCGCACCGCGGCATGCGCGGTGGCGGGCGCATCGGGGCGCTTGCTGCCGCGCTCCATGTACGGGAACTGGTAGCGCAAGGTCGCGATGCCGCGCTCGGCCAGACCCTGCGCGACATGGGACATGAAGGGGTGCGCCATGCCGGCGCCCGCGCCATGCGCCAGCACGTAGCCGGCGCGTGCATCGAGCGGCGCATCGAGCAAGGCGGAGACCTGGCTGCCTTCCTCGATGGCGATGCTGAAAGGCTCCATCAGCGCTGCAGCCGGCGATAGGCGCTGTAGTGGCGGATCGCCTTGGTCGCGTGCCCGAGCTGCTCGTGCAGGCGCGCGGCGTTGAAGTGCGCATCGGCCATCGCGCCGTCGAGCTGCAGGCAGGCCTCGTAGCTGGCGAGCGCGTCGTCGATGCGCTGCAAATCCTCCAGCGCGATCGCCAGATTGAAGTGCAGCAGTGCCTCGGTGGGCCGCTGCTTCAGGGCACCGTGGTAGAGCTTCACCGCATCGGCCGGGCGGCCGGCGTCGCACAGCAGAACGCCGAGGTTGAGATAGGCGTCGAGGTAGTCGGGCGCCAGCGCGATGGCTTCGCGGTAGGCGGCCTCTGCGGCGCGAGGGTCATCGGCCTCGAGCTTGAGCGCGCGCTCGAAGAGCTGCGGCGCGGTGGCGCCCGCCGCCTCGCGCGGTTCGCGGATCAGCACGCTGACGCTGCCTCGGGCTGGCTTGACCTCGAAATCCATCAACAGCTGGCCCGACTCCGCATTCCAGTGCTTGTCGCCTTCGCGCACGGCGATCTCGTTGCCCACCGCCGCGATGCGCAGGCCGCTCAACGGAAGCTCCTCGGGCAGCGCGGCCTTCAGCCGCTGCAGCGAGCGCAGGATTTTGCGCGGGGGAATGTTCGCTGCTTGCAGGCTGTAGGCCGTGCGCAGCAGCACCACGTCCTGGAAGCTGAACCGGTACTCCTGCCGCTTGCCACGCGTGGGCGTGACGAAGCCGGCGGCGACGAGGCTCGTGATGACGGAGCGCGACAGCCCGAGCATCGACTGGATGCTGCTCAGCGTGAAGGTCTCCATCCGGGGGAAGGGCTACTTTCTCGCGCGCACGCGCG
>VBDL01000016.1 GCA_005884255.1 Betaproteobacteria bacterium
GAAGTCGACGCCGTCGAGGGTGTCGCCGTAGTGGATGCCGCTCTCCACGCGGGTGTCCTGATGCTGGCGCGTGTAGTCCTCGTGTGCCTCGGTGACGCGCACCGCGGGATAGCCCGCTTCGAGCAGCGGGACCTGGTCGCCGCCGCGGCCGTAGCGGTCGGTGCGGTAGACCATCTCGACGCGCAGGTTCGTCAGATGCCGCTCGGCCAACACGGCCATCATGCGCGCCGGGTTGCGCGATGGCGAGTCGACCTCGCCACCGTTGTAGCGCCGCCGGCGCGCCTGCTCCGGCGTCTCGGTAGCCTTGGTGCCTTCGGAGAACACGCGCACGGTGGCGTTGTCGTGCACGCCGTCGCCGCCGCGGCTGTTGCCGATGATGTCGTTGTTCAGATCGGCCTCCACCTGCCAGCCCTGCGCCTTGGCGCAGTCGGCGAGGATCTTGCCGCCGTACAGGCCCTGCTCCTCGCCGGACAGCACGCCGTAGACCACGGTTGCGCGCAGCTTGTACTTGCTCAGCGCCCGCGCCGCCTCCAGCACCGCGGCGACGCCGGAGCCATCGTCATTGGCGCCGGGCGCATCGCTGGTGGAATTCATGATGTCGGTGACGCGCGAATCGAGGTGGCCGGTGATCATCACCACGCGGTTCGCATCGCTCGTGCCGCGCTGGATCGCGAGCACGTTCATCACCTCGGTCGGCTGCGGGATGCGCGGGCCGCTCACTGTCTGCACCGGCGTGGCGATCTGCAGGCAGCCGCCGCAGTCGCGGCCTATCGCCGCGAAGCGCGATTGCACCCAGCGTCGCGCGGCGCCGATGCCGCGCGTGTCGGAGGTCGTGTCCGACAAGGTGTGGCGCGTGCCGAAGCCGACCAGCTTCTCGATCGTCGCGCGCAGCTCATCAGGCTGCACCGCGGCAGCGGCGTCGCGCAGCAACGAGTCCGCGGTCGGCTGGGCCACCGCGGCGCTGCACAGCAGCAGCGCCGGCCAGAGCCATCGCTTGCGCATCAAGCCTCCCGCAGCACCCAGCGCCCTTCGATCTCGCAGGCCACGCCCTCGTCGCGCAGCTTGTACAGATGCGCCTTCAGCGAGCGCGTGGCCACGCCGTGCATGCGCTGCGACACATCGTCGTAGACCTGCGCCAGCAGCGCGTCGATGTCGGCCGGCCCGAGGTCGCGCAGCGCGTCGACGACCTTGGCCTCGCGCTTGCCGCGGTGCGCGATGATCCATTCGATGGCGCGCTTCGGTTGCGCCATCAGGAAGCCGTGGCCGGGCGCGAGCCAGTCCAGATCCTCATCGAGCAGCGCGCGCAGCGATGCGATGTAGGCCGCCATGTCGCCGTCCGGCGGGTTGATGACCACGGTGGACAGCTGCATCACGTGGTCGCCGGTGAAGAGCGTCTTCTCCTCTTCGAGCAGGTAGCACAGGTGGTTCGACGCATGACCCGGCGTGTGGATCGCGCGCAGCGTCGCTTCCGGGTGCAGCACGGTGCGCTCGCCGCCGGCGAGCGGCACGTCGGGCGCGAAGCTCGCGTCCTGCCATTCCGGATGGTCGGCGACGCGGCCATGCACCGGCGCGCCGGTGCGCGCCTTCAGCAGCACGCAGGCGGGCGAATGATCCTGGTGCGTGTGCGTGGCGAAGATCCAGCGGATCGGGCCTGGCGCGGCGGCGAGCACCGCGTCGACATGCGCGGCATCGAGCGGGCCGGGGTCGATCACCGCCCATTCGTTGCGCGGGCCGCCGCCGACCAGATAGGTGTTGGTGCCCGGGCCGGTCATCACGCTGCCGTTGTTCGCGGTGACGCGGATCACGCGCGGCGACAGCCGTACCGCGACGCCGGGCTGGATGTCGTAGCAGCCGCTGCCGTGGCCGGCGGGGTCGATGCGGCGCAGCTCGGCGAAAGCCGGCTCGTCGGGCAGCACCGGGCGCGGGCCGTCCTTGCCCACGCCGACGTGCGGCATCGTCAGGCTCACCACGCGCGGGCCGCTCGCCCACATGAGCAGCGCGGCGACGCTGTCGAAGCGCGCGATGGCCTCGAGCGTCTTCTTCGTCGGCGTCATCAGCTTGAGCACGCCTTCCTGCGCCAGCGCATCGGCCGGGCGCAGCCAGCGGTGCTCGACCATCTCGGCGCCATCGTGCGCCGCCGCCTGCCCGGCCGGCGCGGCGGCGATGAAGAAGCGCGTGTCGAAGCGCTTGGGGCGGCCGAGCGGCGTGAGCCAGTGGCTGAAGTACACCAGCCGGTCGACATCGAGCGTGAGCCCGGCCGCGCGGCACAGCTCGCCGAAGTCGCGCTGGCGCTTCAGCAGCGGGCCACGCCACGCGTCCAGAGACGCCGGATCGGCGCCGCCAGCATAGAGCAGCCCGGCTTCCTCGAAGCATTCGCGGATCGCCGCGATGTAGTAGTCCAGGCCGCCTTGCGCGAGCCCGAGGCGCTCGCTGGCCGCGGCATCGTCGAGCGCGCCGCAACACGCGTGGCAGGCGCGGTCGCCATCGTCGACGGTGCCTCCGGGAAAGACCCACGCGCTGCTGTTGTGGTCGCCGCGCTCGGCGCGCTTGAGCAGCAGCACTTCGATGCCGACGTCGGCATCGCGCACGACGACCAGGGTGGCCGCGGGACGCGGCGGGCGTTCGACAGTCATCCCGCGATGATGCCCGATCAGTCCACGCCGGGCCGCCACACGGCGAGCAAGGCCTTGAACTTCTTCCACACCGACAAGCGCTCTTCGGACAGCGCATCGAGGAAGTCCGACAGCCGCTTGGACTTGGCCATCGTGTAGACCGTGAGCACCGTGGTCACGAAGAAGGTGATTACGAAGATCCACAGCTTGCGCTGCGCCGGCGCATCGGCCTCGGCGAGCAGGTTCATGCCGAGGAAGCCGGTGGTCACCGTGCCGATCATGCCGAAGATGGTCACCACCGTGAGGCGCACCACCGTGTTGGCCTGGCGGCGCAGGCTGTCGGCATCGAGGTAGTCGTTCATGTCGCCGATGCGCTCCTTCACTTCGGCATAGAGCCCATCGCTGCCCAGGTGTTCGCTGCACAGGCGGAACAGCGCGCGCGCCTGGGCCTGCTCCGCCACCTCGTGGAACCAGTAGCGGTGCGTGAAGCGCAGGAAGCTCTCGAAGCTGCCACGGATCGCGCGCTTGAAGCGCTTGACGCTGGACGGGTTGCCGACATCCAGCCCGCGCAGCGCCTCGACCAGCCGGTCGGAGAACATCAGCAACGCCGCCTTCTGGAAATGCGCGATGAGGAAGATCAGGAAGTGCTGATGGCGGAACTGCGCCAGCACGCCGCGGTCGCGGCAGCCGAAGAATTCACTCTTCGCATCACCCACCACCACCAGCGCGTGGCCGCAGCAGAGGTAGCGCGTGTGCGGCGCGGCGCCGGCATCGGCCCAGAAGCGGTCGTAGCAGTAGCGCTGCTCGAAGTCGGCGAGGTGCGTGTCGGCGAACGGCAGGCCCTCGCTGCCCACGCCCGGACCGGTGACGAGGCCGAGGCGCACCCAGTCGTTGCGCGTCAGCGCGCACGGGTCGTCCAGCGCCAGATAGGCCATCAGCGGCATGCGGTAGAACTCGATCTGCCGGTAGCGCAGCGCGCCCTCCTCGTCGGAATGGTCGGCCACCAGCGGCTGCAGCACGAAGGCCCAGTGCGCCGCGATGCGCGGCGCGCGGTGCTGGCAGACGTGCGCGAGGAAGGGCTCGCGCTGCTGCGCGTCTGACGCGGCGAGCACGCGGCCAATGCCATCCAGCCATTCGACGCTGGTCAGGCAGTGCAGCGCGCGGCCCTGCGCATCCCAGCCAGCGGGGTAGGCTCGGCCGAAGCGGTAGAGGATCTCCTGCGCCTGGCTTAAGCCCAGCTGCGAGGCCGCGACCTCGACATTGAGCAGCACCACATCGACGTCGTAGAAGAAGTACAGGTCGATGTGCACGATCTGCAGCGTCAGCGGCGCATCCTGCGGCCGCGCCCGCACGCGCACGGCGGCGATGTCGTTGCGGCGGAACACACGCATCGGCGACTCGCCGCCGTCGCCGCGCCCGGCGCTCCCGTCGCCATAGAGGAAGTGCTGCACATAGGGCAGGAAGGTGACGAACTCGTTGTAGTGGCGCTCGTGGAAGCGCGCGCTGTCGCCGGTGTAGTCGTCGACCACCTCGCGCCATGGCGAGCTTGGCCCCAGGTCGCGCAGCACCTGCCACGGCGGCCCGCTGTTGGCCGCGGCGTCGGGCAAAGGCATCAGCCGCAGCGGCCACAGCAGGATCTGGCGAAACTGCTGCACGACGAGCTCGCCGCTGGCCGGCCGGTCATCGGGGCTGGGCGTCACCGCTTGCGCGGCTGAATCCGTGCGCTGCAGCATGGCCCCAAGTGTAGGCAGCTGCACGTCGCTGGCAACCGACTTCGGCGCGGGGACATCGAACTCGCGGCATGCTGCGATGCTTCACCAGGAGTCCCCATGCAGATGCGCCCCCTCGGCAATTCCGGCCTGTCGGTCGCGCCGCTGGCCTTCGGCGGCAACGTGTTCGGCTGGACGGCCGACGAGGCCACATCGTTCTCGCTGCTCGACGCCTTCGTCGATGCCGGCTTCAACCTGATCGACACCGCCGACGTCTACTCGCGCTGGGCGCCGGGCCACAGCGGCGGCGAATCGGAAACCATCATCGGCAAGTGGCTGAAGGCACGGCCGAGCAACCGCGAGCGCATCGTGCTGGCCACCAAGGTCGGCATGGACATGGGCGAGGGCCGCGTCGGGCTGAAGGCCACTTACATCCGCCGCGCGGTGGAAGACTCGCTCAAGCGCCTGCGCAGCGAGCGCATCGACCTGTACCAGTCGCACAGCGACGACACCAGCACGCCGTTCGAGGAGACGCTCGACGCCTATGCCGAGCTGATCGCCGCCGGCAAGGTGCGCGCGATCGGCGCCTCGAACCACACGGCCGCACGCCTGGCCGAGGCGCTGGCCGTCGCCAAGCAGCGCGGGCTGCCGCGCTACGAGACGCTGCAGCCGCAGTACAACCTCTACGACCGCGCCGGCTACGAGGCCGAGCTCGAGCCGCTGTGCCGCAAGGAAGGGCTCGGCGTCATCAACTTCTATGGCTTGGCGCGCGGCTTCCTCAGCGGCAAGTACCGCAGCGAGGCCGACCTCGGCAAGAGCGTGCGCGGTGGCGGTGTGCGCGGCTACCTGAACGAGCGCGGCCTGCGCATCCTCGCCGCGCTCGACGAGGTGGCCGGCAGCCTGCGCGCCACGCCGGCGCAGGTGGCGCTCGCGTGGCAGATGGCGCGCCCCGGCCTCACCGCACCGATCGCCAGCGCGACCTCGCTGCCGCAGCTGCGCGAGCTGATGGGCGCGGCGCAGTTGAAGCTGCCGCCGGAGGCGATTGCCTTGCTCGACCATGCGAGCGCTTAACTTCTGAATTGCCGCCGGTAAGCGCTCGGCGACGTGCCGAGCGCGGCCGCGAAGTGCTGGCGCAGCGACATCGCGCTGCCGAAGCCGGCCTGCTCGGCGATGGCCTCGATCGGCTGTTCGCCGCGCTCCAGCAGCCTCTGCGCATGGGCGATGCGCTGGTTCAGCAGCCATTGCACGACGGTGGTGCCGGTGGCCTCGCGAAAGCGGCGCGTGAAGGTGCGCCGGCTCATCGCCGCGCGCTCGGCGAGCTGGTCCAGGCTCAGGCGCTGATCGAGGTGCTTCAGCGCCCACTCGAGCACGGCGCCCAGCCGATCGCCACGTGCCGACTTCGGCAGCGGCTGCTCGATGTACTGCGCCTGCCCGCCCTGGCGGTGCGGCGCGACCACCATGCGCCGCGCGACGCGGTTGGCCAGCTCGGCGCCATGCTGCTGGCGCAGCAGGTGCAGGCAGCAGTCGATCGCGGCCGCGGTGCCGGCCGACGTGAGCACGTCGCCGTCGTCGACATAGAGCACGTCGCGATTGAGCTGCACCCGCGGATAGCGGCGCGCGAACTCGTCGGCCCAGGCCCAATGCGTGGTGGCTGGCCGGCCGTCGAGCAGGCCGGCCTCGGCGAGCACGAAGGCGCCGACGCACAGGCCGACGATGCGAGCGCCTCGCGCATGCGCGGCACGCAGCGCCTTGATCATCGCCGGCGGCGCAGGCTCGGCGGTATCGCGCCACGACGGCACGATCACCGTTCGCGCGCTCTTCAGTGCGGCGAGGCCACGCAGGCCATCGATGCGAAAGCCCGCCGTGGTGCGCAGCGGCCCGCGCTCGGAGGCGCAGACGAGCACGCGACCCTGCGGCACGCCAGCGGCGCGCCGGTCCTCGCCGAGCACCGTGCATGGCACTGCGAGGTGGAAGGGGCTGATGCGATCGAATGCGAGGACCGCGACGGTGCTGTCGTTCATTGGCCCGATTCTATCGATGAATGTCGTTCGGGCCACTGTCGCAGATGGCGCCGCGGACGAAGAATCTGGCCATCGCAATCACCCAAGGAGAACTTTCATGAAGCGCGCCCTCGTCGTCATCGATGTTCAACAGGAGTACTTCGGCGATGGCGGCCTGCCGATCGAATACCCGCCGGTCGACGTGACGCTGCCCAACATCGGCCGCGCGATGGATGCGGCGCGCGGCGCCGGCGTGCCGGTCGTGGTCGTGCAGCACAGCGCGCCCGCCACATCGCCGCTGTTCGCCAAGGGCTCGCCCAAGTGGCAGCTGCATCCCACGGTGGGCGAGCGCAAGCGCGATCACTACATCGAGAAGGGCTGGCCCAGCGTGTTCACCGGCACCGACCTCGCCGACTGGATCGCGCGGCACGGCATCGACACCCTCACGATCGTCGGCTACATGACGCAGAACTGCGATGCATCCACGATCTTCGAGGCCATGCACCGCGGGCTGAAGGTCGAGTTGCTCGCCGACGCGAGCGGCGCGCCGTCATACAAGAACGCGGCGGGAGAAGCGAGCGCCGAGGAGATCCACCGCGTGTTCAGCGTGGTGTTCCACTCCAACTTCGCCGCGGTGGCGAGCACCGAGGACTGGATCGCCGCACTCACTAGCGGCGAGCCGCTGCCGCGCGACAACGTGGCCGCGTCGAACCGGCGCGCGCGTCAGGCCTGAAGATTCAGGCCGTGAACAGCTTGTCGTAGCGGCGCTGCATCTCGTCGGGCGTGACCTCTTCGATCGAATGGCCGATCAGCCACTCGTGGCCGAAGGGGTCGCGCACGGTGCCGCTGCGCTCGCCGTAGAAGTGATCTTCCGGCGCGCGCAGCAGCGTGGCGCCGGCGGCCACGGCGCGCTGTACCAAACCGTCGGCATCGTCGACGTGCAGGTGCATCGCGAAGCTGGTGCCGCCCAGGCTTTGCGGGCCGCGAATCTCGAGCTCAGGGTACTCGTCGGACAACATCAGCACCGCCGGCCCGAGCTGCAGCTCGGCGTGGCCGACGCGCCCGCCCGGCTCGGTAAGCCGAAAGCGCTCTGTGGCGCCGAAGGCCTGGACGTAGAACGCGATGGCCTGCGCCGCGTCGCGCACGCGCAGGTAGGCGAAGGCTTCATGGATGGTGGCAGGCATGCAGACCTCCTGGATCGGCATTTCGCGATTCGAAAGTGATGGGGCAGCGTACGGCCTTTCGCCTCATCGCAACACCCCTGCCCCACGGACAACGCAGGCATCCACTGGCGCGCTCCTTGCATACAACCCTGATCGCAGGCTGCCGCTACGTGCGGCGCACCGGATCAGGTTTCCCATGCACCGATCCCGGGCAGCTTGCATACAACCTATGCATGCACTGGCTGCCGATGACCGACGCACCGCGCCCTGAGAAGATCGCCGACCGCATCGTCGACGCGATCCTCGCCGGCAAGCTCGCGCCCGGCGCGCGGCTGGGTGAGCAGCAGCTCGCCGACCTCTTCTCGGTGAGCCGCACCATCGTGCGCGAGGCGCTGGCGCGGCTGGCGGCGCGCGGCATGGTCGAGGTGAACTCGCGCCGCGGCTGGTTCGTCGTGCAGCCGTCGCGCGATGCGGCGCGCGAAGCCTTCGCGGCGCGCCAGGTGATCGAGACCGGCCTCCTGCAGTCGCTGCCGGTGCGCCTCGATCCGGCGGCAATCAAGCGGCTCAAGGCACACATCGCGCAGGAACGCAAGGCGATTGCCGGCACCGACGCCGGCGAGCGCAGCTTCATGCTCGGCGACTTCCACGTCTGCCTCGCCGAGTGCGCCGGCAACCACCTGCTGGCCGACATCCTGCGCGACCTCACCGCGCGCACCACGCTGATCGCGACGCTCTACCAGTCCACGCACGAGGCCAGCGAATCCTGTGCCGAGCATGCGCAGATCGTGCAGGCGCTCGAGGCGGGCGACCTCGCGCTGGCCGTCCAACGCATGCGCGCGCACCTCGATGGCGTGGCGCGCCACCTCGGCCCCGAGGCGCTGGACGACGACCCGCTCGCATCGCTGCGCTCGGCGCTTGCGCCGATCAAGCCCCCACCGTCCCGTCGACATCCAAGGAGTCCCTCGACATGAACCGCCGCCACCTCGTTCTCGCATCGCTGCTCGCCGCGGCCGCCTTCGGCGCGCACGCGCAGAGCGCGCTCGACACGATCCTCGCCAAGAAGAGCATCACCATCGCGATCCCGACCGACTTCCCGCCCTATGGCTTCGTCGGCGTCGACCTGAAGCCGCAGGGGCTGGACATCGACATGGCGAACCTGATCGCCGCCAAGCTGGGCGTCAAGGCCGAGCTGGTGCCGGTGAGCAGCGCCAACCGCATCCCTTATCTGCAGACGAAGAAGGCCGATCTCGTGATCTCGACGCTGGGCAAGAACGCCGAGCGCGAGAAGGTGATCGACTTCAGCGCCGCCTATTCGCCCTTCTTCCAGGCGGTGTTCGCGCCGAAGGGCGCCGCGGTGAAGAGCGCGGCCGACCTCGCCGGCAAGACGGTGGGCGTGACGCGCGGCGCGATCGAGGATCTCGAGCTGAGCAAGATCGCGCCGCCCAGCGCCGACATCAAGCGCTTCGAGGACAACAACGCGACGATGTCGGCGTTCGTCTCGGGCCAGGTGCAGGTGATTGCGACCGGCGCGTCGGTGGCCGGCACGATCATGCAGCGCAATCCGGGCTTGGGCGCGGAGCTGAAGTTCGTGCTGAAGGATTCGCCGAACTTCATCGGCGTGGCCAAGGGCGAGGACAAGCTGCGCGCCAAGGTCAACGAGATCATCGGCACTGCCAAGGCCGCCGGCGAGCTCGACGCCCTGGCCAAGAAGTGGCTCGGCCGCCCCGCAGGCGATCTGCCGAACTGAACATGATCCAGCTCGACTTTGCCGCCGTGCTCGCCGAGTGGCCGCTGCTGCTGCGCGGTGTGGCGATGACCGCGGCACTGACTGCGATCTCCGCCGCCACCGGCACCGCGCTCGGCGTGGCATGCGCCTGGTCGCGCGTGTGGGGCCCGGCGTGGCTGAAGGCCTTGGTCGCGACCTATGTCGAGCTGATCCGCAACACGCCTTTCATCGTGCAGCTGTTCTTCATCTTCTTCGGGCTGCCGAGCGCCGGCGTGCGCTTGAGCCCGGAGCTGGCGTCGGTGATCGCGATGGTCGTCAACCTCGGCGCCTATGCGGCGGAGATCGTGCGCGCCGGCATCGAGGCCACGCCGCGCGGGCAGATCGAGGCGGCGCAAAGCCTCGCACTGACGCCGCTGCAGGCGTTCACGCGCGTCGTGCTGCCGCCGGCGTTCAAGCGCGTGTGGCCGTCGCTGACCGGCCAGGTGATCATCGTGATGTTCGGCTCGGCGGTGTGCGGGCAGATCGCCACCGCGGAGCTGTCGTACTCGGCCAACCTGATCCAGAGCCGAAACTTCCGCGCGTTCGAGGCCTTCATCGTCGCCACGGCGCTGTACTTCGTGCTCGCGGTGGTGGTGCGGCACGTGCTGCAGCGCCTCGGTGCGCGCTGGCTGTTCGGGAGCCGCTGATGGTCGAGTTCACGCTGTGGGACGTCCTGCGCAATCTGCTGCTGGCCGGGCGCTGGACGGTCGCGCTGTCGGCCATCGCTTTCCTCGGTGGCGGGCTCGTCGGCCTCGCGCTGTTGACGGAGCGCGCCGCACGGCTGCCCGGTGCGGCGCGTGGTGTCGGGGTGTACGTGCAGCTGTTCCAGGGCACGCCGCTGCGCTCTTCGGCGTCGAGGTGTCGCCGTGGACCGCCGCCGCGCTGGCGATGACGCTCTACGCCAGCGCCTACCTCTGCGAGATCTGGCGCGGCTGCGTCGAGGCGATTCCACGCGGCCAGTGGGAGGCCTCGGCCAGCCTGGCACTGACGTTTCGCGAGCAGCTGCGCCATGTGATCGGCCCGCAGGCGTTGCGCATCGCCATCGCGCCGACGGTGGGCTTCGCGGTGCAGCTGATCAAGTCGACGTCGCTGGCGTCGGTGATCGGCTTCATCGAGCTGACGAAGGCCGGCACGATGATCACCAACGCGACCTTCCGCCCGTTCACCGTCTACGCCTGCGTCGCGCTGATGTACTTCGCGTTGTGCTTCCCGGTCTCGCTGTGGAGCCGCCGCCTCGAAAGGAACCTTCGTCGTGCCTGACACCATCGTCGACATCCGCGGCCTGCGCAAACGCTTCGGCGACAACGAGGTGCTCAAGGGCATCGATCTCGGCGTCACGCGCGGCGAAGTGATCGCCATCATCGGCAAGAGCGGCTCCGGCAAGAGCACGCTGCTTCGCTGCATCAACGGGCTGGAGACCTTCCAGGACGGCGCGCTCACCGTCGACGGCGAGGCGCTGAAGCATCACGACGCGAAGGCGATGCGCGCGCTGCGCCAGCACGTGGGCATGATCTTCCAGAGCTTCAACCTGTTCCCGCACCTCACCGTCGGGCGCAATGTGATGCTGGCGCCGGCGCTGGTGAAGCAGCGCGCGGCCAAGGACGGCGAGGCGCAGGCGCGCAAGCTGCTCGAGCGCGTCGGGCTGGCCGAGAAGTTCAACGCGATGCCCGACCAGCTCTCCGGCGGCCAGCAGCAGCGCGTGGCGATCGCGCGCGCACTGGCGATGGAGCCGGCCGTGCTGCTGTGCGACGAGATCACGTCGGCGCTCGGCCGACGACGGCATGACCTTGCTGATGGTCACGCACGAGATGGGCTTCGCACGCAAGGTCAGCGACCGCGTGGTCTTCATGCATGCCGGGCGCATCCATGAGATGGGGTCGCCCGCCGCGCTGTTCGGCAATCCGCAGACGCCGGAGCTCAAGCAGTTCCTGTCGGCGCTGCACGGCTGAACGAACGCCGGCATACTCCGCGGCTCGCTCCGCTGCTCACGAGGCGGCGGCCTTCGACTGACTGCCGCTAATCCATGCTCCTGCGACCCACCTTCGCCGGCCTGCTGCTGGCCGCGCTCACCGCTCCCGCCCTCGCCCAACCCATCCCCGCCCCGCGCGACGAGCCTTATCCGGGCACGCTGCGCGTCGAGGTCGACGCCACCGACCTCGACCACAAGGTCTTCCGCGTGCGCGAAACCCTGGCCGTCAAGCCGGGGCCGCTGACGCTGCTGTTCCCGCGCTGGATTCCTGGCCACCACGCGCCGACCGAAGACGTGGCCAAGCTCGCCGGCCTGCACATGCGTACGCCCGCCGGCGACGACCTGCCATGGGCGCGCAACGTCACCGACACGCACGCCTTTCATGTCGAGGTGCCGCGCGGCGTGAGCCAGCTGCTGGTCGAGTACCAGCACCTGTCGCCGGTGACGCCCGAGTCCGGCCGCACGGTGATGACGCGCGAGATGCTCGGCCTGCAGTGGCACAGCGTGCTGCTCTATCCGGCCGGCCACGAGGTGCGGCGCATCACGGTGCAGCCGGTACTGCGCCTGCCTGCACAGTGGCAAAGCGCGACGGCGCTGCGCCCGGCCGGCGAGACCAAGAATGGCGCCACCGAGTACCAGCCGGTGTCGCTGGAGACGCTGGTCGACTCGCCGGTGTTCGCCGGTCGCTACATGAAGCATGTGCCGCTGGACGACAACGCTAAAGCCCCGGTGGTGCTGCACGTGATGGCCGACGACGCCGCGCAGCTGGCCGCCACCGACGCACAGCTCGCCGCGCACCGCGCGCTGGCCACGCAGGCCGACCGCCTGTTCGGCGCGCGCCACTTCGCGCACTACGACTTCCTCTTCGCGTTGAGCGAGAGCTTCGGCGGCATCGGCCTGGAGCATCACCAGAGCAGCGAGAACGGCGTCAAGCCGGGCTATTTCGTGAAGGACTGGGACAAGCCCAGCCGCGAGCGCTGGCTGCTCCCGCATGAGTACGTGCACTCGTGGAACGGCAAGTTCCGCCGCCCGCGCGACCTGTGGACGCCCGACTACAACCAGCCGATGCGCGACAGCCTGCTGTGGCTCTATGAAGGGCAGACGCAGTACTGGGGCCGCGTGCTGGCGGCGCGCTCGGGGCTGCTGAACGCCGAGTACAGCCGTCAGGGCTTGGCGCAAGTGGCGGCCGACTACGCGCACCGCGCCGGCCGCAACTGGCGCTCGCTGCAGGACACCACCAACGAAGGCATCCTGTCGGCGCACCGCGGCCAGCGCGACTGGCGCAGCTGGCAGCGCAGCTTCGACTACTACGACGAGGCCACGCTGATCTGGCTCGATGCCGACACACTGATCCGCGAGAAGACGAACGGCCAGCGCTCGCTCGACGACTTCGCGCGTGCCTTCTTTGGTGTGCCCAGCGCCGAGCCGCCTCAAGCTGGGCAGCGCCCCCTCGGGGGGCCGCGCAGCAGCGAAGCTGCAAGCTTGGGGGTCAATCCAATCGATGGCCGCGTCGAGCCGCTGCTCTACGGCTTCGACGACATCGTGCGCACGCTCAATGGGGTGGCGCCACACGACTGGGCAAAGTTCCTGCGCGAGCGGCTGGACAGCCGCAACGGCGCGGCGCCGCTCGACGGCCTGGCGCGCAGCGGCTGGAAGCTCGTCTACACCGACCAGCCGAGCGACACCACGCAGTTCGCCGAAACGGAAGGCAAGTACCACGACTTCTGGTTCTCGCTGGGCGTGCAGGTGGCCGCCGACGGCAAGCTGCAGCAAGTGCTGTGGGACAGCCCCGCCTTCCGCGCCGGCCTGTCGCCGGCGGCGACGCTCATCGCGGTGAACAGCCAGGCCTTCAAGCCCGAACGGCTGAAGGCCGCCGTCGGCGCCAACAAGGACGGCAGCGCGCCGATCGAGCTGCTGCTGCGCGAAGGTGATGGCTACCGCACGGTGAAGATCGACTACCGCGGCGGGCTGCGCTACCCGAAGCTCGAGCGCATGGCGGACGCTACCGATCGACTGGAGGCCATCTTCGCGCCCCGATGAATCGGCTGGCGTCACAATGGTCGTCATGACCACGTCGATCCAGAACTTCACCGACCCGCAGGCCGCGCTGGCGCACGTGACGGCGCTGTACGACGCGCAGATCGGCCTGCTGCGCGACGCACTGCAGCGCTTCGTCAACGGCGAGACCTTCACGCAGCGCGTACGCGCGCGCTACCCGCAAGTGCGCGTTCACAGCGACACCGTGGCGCGCGCCGACTCGCGGCTCGCCTACGGCTTCGTTGCCGGCCCCGGCGCCTACGAGACCTCGCTGACGCGGCCTGACCTGTTCGGCAACTACTACCTGGAGCAGTTCCGGCTGCTGCTGAAGAACCACGGCGCGCACCTGGTCGGCGGGCTGGAGGTGGGCCTGAGCGAACAGCCGATCGCGGTGCACTTCTCGCTCGCCGAGCACGACTACCTCGAAGGCAGCATGAGCGCCGAGCGGCGCCTGCTGATGCGTGACCTGTTCGACCTGCCGGACCTGGGCGCGATGGACGACGGCATCGCCAACGGCACGCACGAGCCCCGGCCCGGCGAGGCGCAGCCACTGTCGCTGTTCACCGCGCCGCGCGTGGACTACTCGCTGCACCGGCTGCGGCACTACACCGGCACGGCGCCCGAGCACTTCCAGAACTTCGTGCTCTTCACGAACTACCAGTTCTACATCGACGAGTTCGTGCGCCTGGGGCAGGAGCTGATGTCGCAGCAGCAGGGCGCGCTGTTCGAAGGCGGCGCGCAAAGTGGCGATGTCGACGGCTATGTC